>JBBSDR010000419.1:0-6189 GCA_038240465.1 Gemmatales bacterium | reverse complement strand
CTTCTGGGTCGGGTTCATGGGCGACATCACCACGTCCGCCCGAGACCCCGTCTTCTGGCTGCACCACGGCAACATCGATCGGTTGTGGGCGTCCTGGGTGGCGCTGGACGGCCACGCCAACCCCAGCGACAGCGAATGGCTGGATTACCCCTTCGCCTTCTACGACGTCGGCGACGACAAGAAGCCCAAGGCGGTGCAGATCACCCCGCGCGCCCTGCTCGACACCAAGGCTCTGGGCTACGAATACGACCAACTGGAGAAGCCGGCCAAGAAGGAGGCCCGAGCGGTGGCGGTCCGGGTCAGCGGCGAATCGATCGGTACCCTGGCGGGGACGACGGCCGGTCTGACGCTCCAGACCTCGGAAAGCACCTCGGCCGAGTTGCCCCTGGCGAAGAACGTCAAGAGCGCACGCCTGCACGAGTTGGCGACGACCAAGGCCAGCGAGAGGCCGGCGTTCGTGCTGTCGCTCGAGGGCATCACGTTCGAACACCAGCCGGGCGTGTTCTTCGATGTCTACCTCAGCCCGCCAGACGAGAAGGATCTCACGCCGAAAAGTGCGTACTACGTCGATTCGCTCACCTTCTTCGGCCTGAAGGGCCACACGGGCCACGGGCACAAGGCTCTCAGCGTACCCAGGACGGTGGGGTTCGCCATCCCGACGACGATCCTCGATCTGATCAGAGAGAAGACGCTGGACCCCGAGAAGCTCAAGGTCACGTTCGTCCCCCAGACGGGGGCGGAGCCGGTGAAGAAGGGTGGCAAACTCAAGGCCCGGGCGGAGGTCCACGGCGGGGCTGCGAAGATCGCCAGCGTCCGGCTGCTGACGATCCGCTGAGGCGCTGGGAAGGGGGCCGGGACTGATCGCTCAGAAGCCACCCGCACATCTATGTATTGTGGAGGAGTTCTTTCGATGCTGCCGGTTCTCGCATCACCGGGTGCCCGCGCGACCGGGAAGGTCATCCGTGTGGCCTTCCCTTTGTACCAGGGCGTTACCCTGCTGGACTTCGCCGGCGCCACCCAGGTGTTCGCCTTCGCCGGCACCGACGACATCAGCTTCGAGGTGGTCTGGCTGAGGCCGCGGATCGAGTCCGTGCTGACCACGGAAAATGTGTGCGTGCTGCCCACGCACACCTTCGACAATCACCCACCGATCGACGTGCTGTTCGTCCCAGGGGGCGGCAGGGACGGCGTCGTCGGTGCCATGTTCGACGACAGCTTCCAGCGCTTCCTGCGTGAAGCCGGTGCCGGCGCGTCGTGGGTCGGCTCCGTCTGCAGCGGGGCGTTCATCCTCGCGGCGGCCAGGCTGCTCGACGGCTGCCGGGCGACGACCTACTGGAGCGTGGTGCCCGCCCTCGCCCTGCTGGAGGACAAGATGGGCATCCGTGCCGCCCTTGGACACCCGCGTTTCGTCATCGAGGAGGAGAAGCGGCGGTTCACCGGGGGCGGCGTCTCGTCCTCGATCGACCTGGCACTGGAACTGGTGTTACGGCTGACCAACCGCGAGGCGGCCGAGGAGGCGCAACTCACTATCCAATATGCGCCTGACCCCCCGGTGCGCGCCGGCGACCCCTGCCAGGCCAGCCCCGACCTCGTCGCTCAGGTCGAAAAGGAGCAGCACGAGGGGTTCGTCGTCCCCATCCGCCGCGCCGTCGAGCGGCTCCTTGCCGCGGAGTGACCGCGGCTGGAATACCGAGAGCCTCCGCGACGAGGCAAGGAGACCCGTTTATGCTGCGATCACAGACGGTGCCGATCCGAACCGCAGGAGATACTCCGATGAGATGGTGGTCCAACGCCCGGCGTCTGCTCTCTCTGGCGACGCTGCTGGGGCTGTTCTGTTCGGCGGCGCTGCCGCTCGCACTACAGGGCAGGCAGGAGAAGAAGCAATCCGACACCCTCTTGAAGGACATCCTCGGGCGCAAGAACATCTACCACCCGCCGCCCACCGCGAGGAACTACTCGGGGAAAGACAAGGTCGTCGAGGTCGATTTAGTCGTGGGGATGGCTGTCCACGCCATCGACCGGGCCGGCAACGGCCGGTTCGCCGAGATGGATTTCGTCCGCACGCGCTCCTACGGCTGCAAACTGTGCGGCCCGGTGATCCGCGTCAAGCCGGGCGACCTGCTGAAGATCCAGTTGAGGAATGACATCCGGCGCACCGAGCCAGACACCCCCTACAAAGAGGGCACCAACGAGCCGTTCGGGTTCAACGTCACGAACCTGCACACGCACGGGCTGAACGTCTCGCCCGAGGGGCGCAGCGACAACGTGTTCCTCGAGGTCGGCCCCCAGGAACACATCGACCTGTGTTTCGACATCCACAAGGGGCACACCTGCGGCACGTTCTGGTATCACGCCCACAAGCACGGCTCGGTCGCCCTGCAACTGGCGGGCGGCATGGCGGGCGTGCTGATCGTGGATGGCGGCATGGACGAGGTGCCCGAGATCGCTGCAGCGATGAAGGACGGCCGCGAGAAGATCCTCGTGTTCCAACAGTTGCCCTACCGGCCTGTGGCGGGCAAGGTGGTGGAGGTGCTGGCGCAGGACGTGTACGCCAACCCCGACGAGAAGGATGCCGACATCGCGAATGGCAAACTCAAGACCGACACGCTGATCAACGGCGAGTTCAAGCCGACGATCACGATGCGGCCCGGCGAGATCCAGCGCTGGCGCTGCGTCCATGCCGGGTTGGAATCGACCCTACAGTTGGGCCTGGCCTCCAAAGGCACGACAAACCCCGCCGACAAGGATCTGCTGCCGCTGCACGAGATCGCCGTCGATGGCTTGCCGTTGGGCGAAATCCGCGAGTCCCCCTCCGTCGAACTCCAGCCGGGCTACCGCTCCGATTTCCTGGTCGAAGCCCCGAAGACGCCGGGCACCTACTTGCTCCGGAGCCTGCCGGTCGGAAAGGCCAGATCCTTCGCCCGCAAGGACCAGGAGCAGGAGTTCCTGGCGACCGTCAAGGTCGAGGGCGACCCGGTCGAGATGAAATTGCCGAAGGCGAAGGCTCTGGAGAAGTACAGGCTCCCGTGCGTCTGGAAGGTGGACAAAGACACCACCACCTTAAAATTCCTCTCTGTGGAAGGGGAGCGGGATTTCAGCATCAACGGCAAGACGTTCGACAAAAACAAATTTTCCATCCGCCCCAAGATGGGCACTGCCGAGGAGTGGACGCTGCGTTCCGGCGGGGGGTTACACCCGTTCCACATCCACGTCAACCCGTTCGAGGTGATTGGCAAGGACAAGGACGGCAAGGAACAGCGGACCTGGCGCGACACGCTGCTACTTAGCGACTTGGAGGGGCCAGTCAAGGTCCGCATGCGATTCGAGAGGTACTCGGGCAAGACGGTCTTGCACTGCCACAACCTTCGGCACGAGGACCAGGGGATGATGGCGGCGATCAAGATCGAGGGCGAAGGGGAAGGCTCTCGCTGTCCCCCGCCCCCCCCGGTCGGGCTGGCGGGCGTGCCGGTTGCCGCCCCTTCCTGGGAACTGTCTGACGGCACAGGGATGAAGAAGCGGGCGGACTACAAGGGAACGAAAGTCCTGCTCGTGTTCTCGCGCGGCGGCGAGTGCATCCACTGCCGCGAGCAACTGGTGAAGTTGAGGGAAAACGCCAAGGCGCTGAAGGCCGCCGGGCTGACGGTCATCGTGGTGTGCCCGGTGCCGGCCGAGAAGTTGGGCAAGCAGAAGTTCCCCGACGCGCTGCTGTCGGACGAGTCGTTGGCGACGTTCAGGAAGTACGGCTGCTTCGATGGGCGGGCGCTGCACGGGACGTTCCTGATCGATACGCAAGGCAAGGTCCAGTGGCAGAACGCGGGGGACGAGCCGTACATGAATGTCGCGGAATTGCTGGCGGAGGCGAAGAAACTGGAGTGAACGAGACCGCCCTCTCACACCGGGAGGGGCTTCGTCAATAGGGAGGCGTGCTGATGAACCGTATCAAGTGCGTGGCGGGATTGCTGGCCCTGGCGGCTCTGGTCGCCGTGGCGCTGGCCGAGGACAAGAAGGACAAGGACAAGAAGAAGGAGGACGCCAAGGAAGTCGTGATCGAGATCAAGGGCGAGGGCGGTGCCTCGCAGTACATCGAGAAGGGCAAGGACAAGCAGGCAGCGGTCACGGTCCTGGTGGGGCAGAAGGTGACGTGGAAGAACCTGAGCGAAGATCCGCACACCGCGACGAGCGACAAGAAGAAGGAGAAGGAACCGGTGTGGACCACCAAGAAACTCGCGGGCATGACGAAGGAAAAAACTGATAGCGACTCGGTCACGTTCGACGACGCGATGTTCAAGGCCCTGGGCGGCAAGGACGGCGAGAATCTCGAGGTGCCATACCACTGCAAGGTCCACCCCAAAACGATGATGTCGAAGCTCATCCTCAAACCCGCCGCAAAGGACGACAAGGACAAGAAGGAAGAGAAGAAGGAGAAGTGACGCCCGGCAGGACGTGACTGAACGAGCGGCCGGCGAATGGCACGAGCCGGCCGCCCCTCGTCTTCCCTGGCCAAGTCGTCGCTGACCTCCGTGATTGCTCGAGAAGTTCACAGAATAGCACTCGTCGCCCCCAAGCAGGACGAAACATACCGCCCGAAGGTGGTATTCTTCGAGATCGAGTCCCCCGAGAGGCAAGCCAATGCCGAATCAGTTCCCGGCGGTGGGCCACCGGTATTTCGTGGACTTCAAGGAGTTTCGGGTTCAGTTGTACTTCACGTCCGAGACTTCCCTGACCTACACTGGCGTCAAGCCGGACGGCAGCCTCGGCGGTTCCGAAACCGTCACGATCAAGGTCGAGGCAATCGGCGACCAGTTGTTCCTCATCACGTGGCAGGAATCCGACAAAACGACCGTCGTCCACGTCGAGGACTACAAGCACAACACCATCATCACCAGCATCACGAACCCCGACCTCACCTTCGAGCAGCACCACGGCACCTTCGTGCAGATTTGCTAGCGGCCCGGTGCCTGGGTACGCGCCCGCACGGCGTGTGGTCCGAGCGCCGGCGTGCGAAAACCATCGGACGGGAGAACGACCGTGAACGCGAAAACTGTCGAGGCGCACGTCAAGACCCTCTCCGAGGGACTCGCGGAGCTGGCGAAGGCGCCGGAGTTCGCCGAGTTGCTGACGATCATCCACCGGCCGGGCTGGACCACGCCGGCCGAGGCACTCCTGGTTGCCGGGATGCTCGAGGCCATGAACGCGAACGTCCAGCACCTGACGGCAATGAAGGGCGCGCTGCTCGCCGGCGCGCGGGCCGTCGGCACCAAATAACCGCCTCCCGTGACCCGGCGCGGGGCGCTGGTAACTCCGCTCCCGGCCTTTGCGCGCCGGTACCACCGAAAGCAAGGTCCACGATGTCCCAGAACCTACGGCCCGTCAAGGGCAGCGAGCGCCGCCCGGCGCCCCGCGCCGTTCGCCTCAGTTCGGCGGACCCCGCCGAGACCGCCTCGGTCACGATCGTCCTGCGGCGGCGGCCGGACGGCCCGCCGCTCCCGAGGCACGACTTCTTCGCGACCACCCCCCTGGACCGGCGGGGCCGGCTGACGCCGGACGAGTTCGCCGCGAAGTACGGGGCCGCGCCGGACGACATCGACAAGGTTGTGCGGTTAGCCGAGGCCCACGGGCTGTCGAAGGGCCGAAGCTGACGCGGCCCGCCGGTGCGTCGTCGTGTCCGGGACGGTCGCTCAACTGAGCCGCGCGTTCGCCGTCGAACTGGGGCGCTACCGGCACGCGCGGATAAGGTGCCCGGAGTCGTTTCCGGAGACGGGTTCGCGCAAACGCGGCCGTCCCATCCGGTGTCGTGCCAGGGGACACCGGTGAAGGCAGAAAACTCTAACGAACCGTTACGCTGGCTGATGTCCTTCCTCCAAATCCGCAATCCGAGCGAAACAGCCCACGGCTGACCATCGGTTCGGTCTCCTCAGTCCGTTTCCATTCAAGGCAAAGCCGTGTCCGATGGCTGCACATGGAAACCACGCCGTTCCAGCAGATCGAACATCTTCGCTCGCGAGTCCCTCTCTGGAACACCCGTCACCTCGACCCGCTGCCCGTCGCGATGGGCGCCGCCGGTATTCCGGCGGCAAGATGACAGGATGCCGGACCTCGAACTTCCGCACCTTCTCGTCTGACAAGGGCGGATCTGTGCGGAAGCCATGCGCTTGCGAGTTGGATTCGCTGGAGAAGGGGTTTGGCGCG
>JBBSDR010000418.1:0-6191 GCA_038240465.1 Gemmatales bacterium | reverse complement strand
CGACGGCAGAACTGCCCCGACTGTGGGCGGCCGCTCTCCTGCTCCCAGTCGCTCTCCACGCTCACGTGGCGGCAGTGGTTCGAGGGCGGATACCTCTGTCGGAACTGCGGCTGCGAGACGACCCTCGCGGGCGAAAAAGTAGCGCCCGGAACGGGTCCACGGCGCAGCTCGGTGGTCCGGGCCATCCTGCTCGTGGCAGTGACCGTTGGGATGGGGGCCGCTCTGCTAGTCTTCGGCTTCAGCCAGGCCGCGGTGGCTCCCTCGCCGGTCGTCATTGCTCCACCGGTAGTTGCCGTTCCGCCGCCTTTCGTGCAGCCCGTCCGCTAGGCTCAGGCGTGTGAACCGGGCTTCGCCTGCCCGCCCTCCGGTGCGCGGACTCGGGAGCTGGATCTGCGGGGCTGGATCTGCGGGGTCTGACCCTTTTTCCGCGTTTCGCGTATCGCAGATTATATTGGTGGGCAGGGCAGGAAACCATGAATACATGGACTGAAAGTGAGGTTAAAACTGCGTTGCAACAGTTCGTCCGCGAGGGTGCGCGCTACAACTGGGACCAGGCGGTCGAACAAGCTGACGGACCTTACCTATTGAAGGCAATGGCCAAGCAACTCCAACTGGGCAGCGAGGACGAGAAGATCATCCTGACCCGTCTTGTCCCGGAAGTTGCCTCGCGCCGACCGGACCTGCAAACCTGTTTCGACTATCGCAGTTTCGACTCCGAACCCGAGGAAGGCTACATCATCGCCCTTTCCCGACTCAAGGACCTTGTGAAGCAGGGTATCCCCGAACCCGGTTCCCGAGAAGAACTCGAGCGAAAGATCCAGGACCGAGTATCTCGCGGATGCGAGATGCTCAAGATTACGGGCCGAGTGCGGCAGGATTTGTTGGCCATTGAGCTAGACGATGTCCTTACCGATCGATCGCTTCCCGAAATCTTGGGATTGAATGAGCAGACTGCTCAGCAGATCAGTTGGAGCCTCTCAGACAAGGCCAAGCCGAACCGTAACAGCCGCAGCAGGCTGCCTGCGGCGCGCCGAGCTCGGCTGGAACTACAGGGGGCGAAAATTCTGTTCGTCCCACCGCGGCCTGAGGATCGGGAACAGGAAATTCGTCGGGCGATCGGCTCCTACTGCTGTCGTCAGGCCCAGGTTTACGCCGAGGACCGTTCGGAACAAGACGTAGCCCTTGACTACGCCCTGGAAGCAGTCCGCTACCAGCCTGAACAGCGCGACTTCCCAACGGCACTCTACTTCCACACGGCCCTGATGCAGTCCCATAAGCAACAGGGGGACGATGTTCTCCCTTATTTCAATTTCAATCGGGATCGAGCCGAATCTGTCCTGACTGACGGACTCGACAGTTACTCCCTTTCGAGCGGGCACACCTCCTCGATCCTCCGGTCGGAGGATGAGCAGCGCTTGCGCACCCTTGGTCTTGCCTTGCTTCGACTGGCGCTGTATGACAGGAGCCTGGCCCTCAGCCTTTTCGTCAAGCTTCCGGCTCCCGTCCGGAGCCTCTACAGCGAGGTTCTGACGCGGGGCCTCGGTCGCACGTTTGATAAGAAACTCCCTCAGGCATACCACTTTGAGGCACTCTGCGAGAACTTTCGGCAGCGGATCACCGCTCTGCACGATGCCCTCCGCCAGGCCACTCAAGCTGGCTCGCTTAAACAGATTGGTGATCACTCCAGCCAACTGGAAGATCTGTCCAGGGACACGCGATCGTTGGTTTCCTCAGAACTCCAGGCCGCCGTGGCCGAGATCATTCAAGCCGCTGCACGCAGCCGGCAGGCCGCTGCAGAACAGGATCCCGCCTCGCGACGCAGCCTGCTGCGGGCGGCTTTTGATTCTTTGCGCCATGCCCCCGAGCAGACCCACGCTACATCCTTCGGTATCCTTTACATCGACCCCATTGTCCGAAGCTGGGGCGATCTTATCGAGCGCGGCATCGCGGACACGACTCAGTCGATCCGGCCCGATCTTCGATGGCACCCGTATAAGAACTCACTTCTGCGGAAGGGAACCCATGGACTAGTTCAACTCAAGTTGCGTAACCAGGGTAAGGGAGTCGGTACTTCGATCGAGGTAACCGCCTCCTGGCGCGGGGTCAATCTCGAAGCGGAACTGAGCCAACCGAACCTCAACCCAGGCCAAGAAACCGTTGTCGTCTTCTCTGGCCCGCTCGCGCAAGATATCCGGCAGGTCCTGCTAAAAGTTCAGGTTTTCTGCACTGACGTCGAGGGTTCTCGCACACCGTTTCCCGAGGAACCGTTCGAGTTCATCGGTGCTCCCCCCGACTTCGACTTCGAGGAGAAGAAAAGGCAAAATCCCTTTAACGCTGGCGATGTCGTCAAGGATCCTGACATGTTCATGGGCCGCGGGGGAATCTTGCAACAGCTAGAAGACGTTATCAGTCAAAGCGCCCACCACGGTGCCCTTCGGCTCCTGTTCGGACAAAAACGAGTCGGCAAGTCCTCGATCCTCTACTTCCTCGAACAGAACCTGCTGGCGCGCCCGGAACTGCCGATCCTGTGCGCCCATGTCACCTGGCTCAACTTCCCGCGACACCGTCCAGGGCATGTCGTGTTCGAGATCGCCAAAAAGGTGGTTCGCTCGGCTGCTGCCCAAGGAATCGCTCTCCCACCGCCTTGTCTGGATGATTACAACGAGAACTACTCCCTGTGCTTCAATGATCTCGTTGATCGACTCTTCACCCGGACCCCAGGCGTGCGTCTCGCGGTCCTCATTGATGAGTTCGACAAGTCACTCAACCAACTAACTGACCCCTCGCTCGGCTACGACGAGTCCTTTTTCGGCTACTTGCGAGGGTTGACTCAAACTGATGGAGTAACTCTTGTCCTCGCTGGAGGAGAGGAGTTGCCCAACCTTCTGCGCGAACTAGGCCCGACCTTTAATAATGCACTCCGAATCCGCGTTAGTTACCTGGACGAGGAGTCAGTGAAGAAACTGATTCGGAACAAGTATGTGCCTTGGCTCGACTTCCCCGACCCGGTTGTGGCGGCAATAGTACACTTGACTCACGGCAATCCGTTCTTCACACAGCATGTGTGCAAAGAACTGTACGACGGTGCCTGCGATCTCCACGCTCTTCAAGTCGCCAGGCACGAGGTCGAGGAAGTAGGGCGCCGCTTAGTGAGCGGGCAACTGACCACCGAGCAGATGGCTCATCTGTATCAGGTCGAGGGTGACCACGGGGGACTCGAACCCGCGCTCCTGTTCCTACTGTCGCGGGAGGCGACCCTTTTCGAGTCTCCGGTCGTCCATAGTGACTCCTTGGTAAGTCAGGTTCGGTCAGATGCCGCTTCGGTGCGGCAGTCGCTTACCACTCTGATCGAGCGCGAGGTTGTCCGCAACGTTCCCGAGCGTCCCTCCCACGTGCAGATCGTTATGCCACTGTTCGCAGCTTGGTTCAAGGAGAACTGTCCGCTGACATCGGGCGCGTGGAATCTCCTCACGGAGATGACTCCAACATGAGTACCCCTGATCTGGATCGCTTCCTGACCTTGAGCCGACCAACCCTGCGGCGCGATCTCGCCCGGTATCTTGAGGCCGCATCCGGCCCACAATCCTTAGCGGTCGTTGGCCTTCCTGGCTTCCGAGCAGTCGAAAGCCTCCACGACAGCTTGAATGCCCTCAGTTTCCGACAAAATCTCATCCGCTACGATGTGAAGGTACGGCGGGCGCGCACCCCAGCTCGGATCCTCGCAGAATTGCTCTCCAAGCTTGACCACACAGCAAGTACTGCTGACTCGTCGTTGGCCGACCTGATAACACGCTTCCGTGAGGCCGGGGAAAAACTACCCAAAGGACAGCAACTTCTCCTCGTAATCGAAGACTTTCACGAATTGATTACTCTACGTCAGCAGAGTCCCCAGGACCTTCTCGACCTGCTCGACTGCTGGCAGGCAGCCTGCACAGAGGGAGGGTGGCTTTCTGTTGCAACCTCTTCGTATCTGCTCCCAGCTCGAGTATGTGACAACGCGGGCTGGTCTGAATTCCACAAGGTGTTCGGCATGCGCATCTTCCCAGCGGGGCTACTCGAGGTTGGCTGGGAAGTCCAGGCCAAAGAAATTCTCGCTGAGTCCGGCCTGCAAGTCTCGGACCCAGTTCTAGAGGAATTGTCGCGAGTTTCCGGGGGTATCCCGGACTTCGTCCTGGAACTACTCCGCCATGTGATGTGCGGCCCCGTTGCTCCTCGCGACATGGAGCGGTTCGCAGATGACTCTCCTTACTTCGAGGAACTTCGGGGCAAAATGCTCCGCGCGCTTCGCCCCGAAGTGCGGGCGTTTTTCGAGAGTGCGGGGTGGAAGCACACCACGAATCAGACCAGACAGGCGTCACGAGAGTGCGTGTACCTAGGACTGCTGATTCAGAAGCTGGGCCAGTTCGAGTTCTCCAGTCCTCTACTTCACCCTCCCCAAGACGAGATCTCGGCCCCGCCTTCCGCCTCTTTCTTACATGGCCAGTATCTTCTCGCGGACGAGCACGTCTCACTCGTGCGTAAGCTCTTCGCTGACACTCACTACACCAACCTGGAGACGTTGCAAAACTTGCCGAACGAGGCCCATGTTCTTCGGGCCACCCGCGAGGATGATCGTGGCCGGATGCTGCCGCCGCGCATTGTCAAGATTTGGGACAAGGCGCGTCTGGAAAAGGAGCGGCAGAACCACGGACGTGCTCAAAACCTGCTCGGTGCAGCCTGCCCACAGCTGCTCGGCTTTGAAACGCAGGGTTCTCACGCGGCAATGCTGATTCAGTTCGCCAGCGCCGACAGTCGTTGCTTCGAGGCCCATACGTTCGCCCAATTGCTTGAGGCTCACGCCAACAAGATGAACGTTGGGACACTCACTCGACACGGCCTACCTGACCCGGTGGAAGTGATCGAACGACTTCTCAACAGAGTTTTGGCCGCTCTATACCGGGGAGCCAAACTTGAGAGCCACGCCTTATCAAAGCATTACCATGTTCCAGCCGTCCGCAGAAAGGGCGACGAGTTTACCCTCCTGACAGAGTTGGCCGGAAGGAGCGGCTATCTGGATACCTCCAATGCAGCTCTAGTGTTCGGAGCAAACGTTGAGCCTCTTGCGGAGCCGGGGCAGCTACTCCATGAGCGAGACCAGGAACTGTTCCAGACTCCGTGGCCGACACTCACCTGCGACCCAGTTCACCGGGATCTGAACGCCCGGAACTTCCTCATCGATGGTGCGGGGAACATCCATGTCATCGATTTCGCTAGCCTGTCCAAAGGCCCGCTCTGTCTGGACTTCACCCGATTGGAGTGCGAGGTGCTGTTGAAGCTAACACCCGTCGAAAACTTGGGAGTCCTAGTCCGCCATTGCTGTGAACTCCTCGATGGAGATCCTGTGGTCGCAGCAGATAAGGTTGTTGCTTCTGGGGCCACCGGGAGTCTAGCTACAACCTTTCGGGTGATTGCCAGTCTTCGCCGAATCGTCCGGAACTTCGCCACCGAGGCCAAGCCGGGGAAGGACTACTCCTTTGAAACGGACTACACTGGTGGGCTCGCAGCCAACGCTGGCCGAATAGCCCTGTTCACTGACTAGCTCGGCCACGAACAACCCAGTCTAGCACTCGCCTACTTGAGCTTGGCTTGCTCTCGCTTGTTAGAGTTGCGAAAAGGTAATGGAGTAACCTCCTAACCTGTTTGGCGGACGGTCGAGTCAACCTGCCATCTAACAAGAAAAACAAGGGTCAAGCTCCGAACGAAAACTGAACACGGGATGGACCGGACGGACCCCGACGCGGGTGAGCGCACCTTTTCCGCAGCTGGTTTGCGGCCTTTTCCGCGATGGAAGACAACCTCGGCGCGGCCAGAGGCCGAAAAAGATGTACCGATGAAAGTCAAGCACCGTCCGTCGTGATGACGGCATTTTTTTCCACCCGCCTTTTCCGTCTGTCAACGGGTTCCCCTAACGGGTTCCTCTTCTCTGTTCCGCCGTAGCCCGAACGTCTCGGCCAGGTGCAACGCGGAGGGCAAAGGGGGAGGGCAAAGGGGTCAGGCCTCGCAAGGCTCCGTCCCGAAACGAGAGGTGACCACAGCGCCGGTAACTCGGCGACGTGAAGCCAGATGTGAGCGTGACCCAACTCAACCCCGGCTCACGGCCCCAGCGGGCGGGCATCCCAGACGCGGACCTCACTCGGGGATGTTCCCGGGTT
>JBBSDR010000417.1:0-6195 GCA_038240465.1 Gemmatales bacterium | reverse complement strand
CTACGACCCCCGCCGGCTCGTCCGGCGGGTGAAGCAGTTCGTGGGCTAGACTTCAGCGCCCTGCTCCTCTCCTCCTGTCTTCGACCCCCGCCGGCTCGTCCGGCGGGTGAAGCAGTTCGCCGGCTAGAATCGTTCCCGTATCACCCTTGTCAGCACGACCCCCGCCGGCTTGTCCGGCGGGTGAAGCAGTTCGTGGGCTAGACTTCATCGCCCTTCTCCTCTCCTCCTGTCTTCGACCCCCGCCGGCTTGTCCGGCGGGTGAAGGAGTTCGCCGGCTAGAATCGGTCTCGCTGCATCCATCGAAGAGTCCCATCCCCAAAGCCGTGTCACGACTCCTCTTGCTCCTCTCCGGCTCTCGGGCGCACTGCGGCCATGCTGTACTCACCGAACGTCCCCGCGTAATATCCCGCCTGCCACCATGGCCGCTGATCCAGGAGGTGCGCCAGGTTGTTCAGAAACGACAACGCGATGTCCTCTGGTGCTTGCACGATGTCGCCACGAAGCGCGAGATGCAAATGGTCCGGCAACACCGCCAGCGCGGACGCGGCATAACCTTTCTTGCCGCAGATCCGCAACGACGTATCACGGATCTTCTCCAGAATCGCGGCCTCGCCGATCCGATAGCGCTCGCTCACCACCAGCACGAGATGGAGGTTGTACCAGTAACGCCCGCTCTTGCTCTGGGCCGGTTCCGACAGATTCACCTCCGGGTTGACCACCGTAAACGAGGCCAGCATCTCACGGAAGCGTTCGTCCGCCAGGGCTTCATTCGGCACCTGATCGCGGATGTAGGCCTCGACGTGAGCGCGTCGAGGATCGCCGAGAGAACGAACGGCGAGCTTGCGGCTGAAATCGATCGGGATGCCCTTCTGCCGGCAGTGATGCTGGATTCGTCCCTTGACGCGCGCCGCCAGCGTCACGGGAGAGACCTGCGGCGTGGTGCTGAGCGTCAACTGGATTCGCTCGGGAGCCAGCGACGATTCCAGAAGACGAAGGCCGTCCTTTTCCCATTCGGGGGCAATGTCAGGCAAGACCTGTGCGAGACGATCCACCGGAAACAGGGTTTTCGAGGGCCAACCAGTCCAACCGTAACGGAGTTGATAGGCCTGGTGCAGGTCCGCTGACCGATAGAGGGGTTCGTGAAGCATGAGGCTACCACCTTGATTTGGGCACCGGCCAGGATAATCCCAAGGTGAGTCCCTTGTCCAATCTTTCGTGCGATTTGCTTCGACTCCAGTCGGAACCTGCTAGCCGACGAACTGCTTCACCCGCCGGACGAGCCGGCGGGGGTCGAGGCGGAGGCGGAGGTGGGCGGAGGTCGGGTTTCCCGTGAATCTAGCCGACGAACTGCTTCACCCGCCGGACAAGCCGGCGGGGGTCGAGGCGGAGGTCGGGTTTCCCGTGAATCTAGCCGACGAACTCCTTCACCCGCCGGACAAGCCGGCGGGGGTCGAAGACAGGAGGAGAGGAGCAGGGCGCTGTCGAAGTCTAGCCGACGAACTGCTTCACCCGCCGGACAAGCCGGCGGGGGTCGAAGACAGGAGGAGAGGAGAGAACGCGCAAGGGCGGTCTCACTTCCAGTTCGTCAGGGAACGTAATGGATCGTGTTGTACAACGTCACGTCAATCGGCGCGCCGCCGGCCATCTTCAGCCCCTTCAGCGTGATGCCCATTTGCATCACCGGCTTCAAGTTCAGCACTTCCAGCAGCAATGTCTTGCCGTCCGCCGATAGCCGCATCCCCTTGACGTTCACCCTATCATGGCCAACTTTATTTGGATTGACCACCGAGTAATCCTTTGAGCCATATGCCTCGCTCCAGCGATAGTTCCACTGCTCCACCTCGACGGTTGCCGCCTCGACGCTCTTGCGATCCAACTCAGCCCCGAAACCGACCGCGATGCCGCTCCTCGATACGCGCAGACTCACCGGCATGGTCACCGGCTTGCCGGTATAGCGCACACGCTGGAAACAGCCGTCGTTCTTGGCGTTCGATCCCCAGCCCTTGAGACCACAGACATAGAGTTGCCCATCCCCTGGATGGAAGCGGCTGCGCATGATGCCCGAATCGAAGGCCAGTGGAAAGGCGACAACGCCTCCCTGGAATTGCTCGCCGACCTGCTGCATGTAGACCTTGAAGAGCTTCGAGTTGCCGTACGACGTGTGCAGCATCTGCCCCTTGAACGGCCCCCATTTGTCCGATGTCACCCAGACCTGGCCGCCGCTGGAGTTGTCCTCCTTGTAGGGAATCCAGCACAACGGCAACTCCCTTTTCGGATACGGCGGCTTCTCACCCCACACATAGCCGTACCAGCGACCCGGACGGATGATGTCGATCTTCGACGTCGGCACCCAGTTGCCCTGGTTGTCCGCAGCCGTGATGAGTCCGTCGGGACTGACGCCGATACCGTTCGCCTCGCGCAGTCCCAGGCAAAGCAACCCCGCCTTCGAGCCGTCCTTCGCAACTTTGATGACGCCGCCGTGCATCGGCGTCCCCGGCTGAACGCGATGAGCGCCGCGCGAATAGTAGAAGTTGCCCTCGCGATCGGTGTGCAGTTCCATTGCGAAACTGTGAAACGACGGCGCCGTCGGGCCGTCGTTGTTGAAGTTCTCGTAGTAATCCGCCTCGCCATCGCCGTCGAGATCGTGCAGCCGCGTGATCTGATCGCGGCCCAGAACGTAGATGCGATCGTCCACCACCTTCACGCCGAGGGCCTCGTAAAGACCGGTCGCGTATCGCTTCCAAATGATCTTGTCGAGCTTGCCGTCCAGGCCAGAGACGATCCAGACGTCGCCGTTCCAGGTGCAGAGGACGCCGCGGCCATCGGCGAGGAAATCGATCGCGCCAGGCCGCATCCACGAGTTCCACGGGTTTCTGTCGGGAAGAGGAATGTCATCGACGGTGTAGGGGCCATCGTCGCGGCCGAGTTTGCCCTTGAGTGCGATCGTCTCTTTCCAGCGGCCCGGTCCTCCCTTGCACAGGGCGGGCAGGTCCTCCGGTTCGCCGCTCTGCTTGAGGATCGCCGCCAGAGTTGATGCCTCGATATCGCGGGCGATGGCCACCTTGAACGCGATCGGCTTCTCATGGGCCGGCAGTTTCAGGACGATGCGGTTGCCGGCGATCCGCAGTTTCGCTCCCTCCGGCAAATGGCTCGCGGCGGTGCGGAGGACGACGTCCCTTCGCTTCAGCGTCGCGATGCCGTCGCTCCACTCGCCCTGGCTCTCGGGCAGATCGCACAGGAAGAGCGTGTGCGAACTGCTGGCGCGGTCGATGCGAATCGTGCGACAGAAGACAGCCGTTTTGTCCTTGCTCAGCATGGCCGGCAGCTCCAGGACGCAGGCGTCGCCGACGCTGTAGCTGAGGATGGTTCGCCAGCCGTGCAGATACAGTCCCTGGTAGTGGGCGATCGACTTCGGCAGCGAGCCGAAGGGAGTGGGACGCGGATCCTTAAAATCGCCGTTCAGCGACCAGCCGGGCGTCAGGGCGTTCTGGAAGAGGACGGGACGGCGCAGATAGGCGAGGTCGTCGCCCTTGTAGCCGTTGAGGTTCGTGCGGCTGATGTTGAGGAACCCGCCGGTCCACGCCGCCGCGAAGCCGCACATCTCGGTATCGAAAGAGGCCGCGTACTTGCCGCCGAGATAGACGTTGATCGAACGCAGCACGATGGGCGGCGTCTTTTCGTTTCGCAGCAGCGGGTCGACGCGGCCCTTTTCCTTCGGCGAGCGGTCGGGTTCGCGATGGGCGCTGATGAGGCTGGAGGTGAGGAAGGGACCGTAGTTCATCTTCTCGCCGCGTCCGGTCAGTTCGGCGTCGAACTCGAAGCGGTCGCGCGGCACTTCCAGATCGCCCGCCCCGGTTGAGCGAACCGCAAGGAGGAGGATGAGACACGAGAAAGAGAACGGGTATCTCATCGCGGATGACCCTCGGCTCAAGCCCACCCACTGTGGTGGGTGGGGTGATTGACTCGCATCCAACATTTTTTATCAATTTTTGTGGCGGTTCCTTGCATCCGTCAAAAACTGACCTACTTTTGTGGTGTTCAGCGAATGAGTCATATCAAACGCTGAAACGAGATCGGCCCCAGCCGAACCCTCGATAAAGGCAAACCCGTCGCGAGGCGGGGACGCAAAGCTATGGGCTCTTAACCGTCCGAGGGGGGACGGATAAGGCTGCCAGGCTACCGAAGGGATGGACGGGACCCGTAAGTATGTCTGGTCTTCCGGGCGTCCGCAAGGACGCCCGGATTGTTCTTTGCGCCCTACAATGATTCCGCTTTCCCTCATGATCCAACACGAGGAGCGGACATGAAATTCCTTTCGACACTCGCACTCATCCTGGCCCTGCCTCTCTTCGCCGTCGCCGACGAACCCGCGATCAACACGCTGACTCCGAAGGAGATCGCCGACGGCTGGATCCTGCTCTTCGACGGCAAGACGACGTTCGGCTGGACCTCGCCGAATGACTCAAAATGGACGATCACCGATGGCATACTGGCGCCGCAGAAAGGCAAGCCCGGCTCGCTGGTGACGACGACAGCGTTTGGAGATTATGCGTTCTCTCTCGAATATCAGGTTGCCTCGGAGGGAAAACTCGAAGTGTTGGTACAGTCCAACTCTCGCGGAGATCAGCCGAAGGATCAATTGAGATATCGCACTCGAGCAGGGAACGGCTGGTGGGTTCTGTCGATCTTTTTTCACAAGGGTGTCATTTCCGGGTCGGCGAACTATCCAGTAGATGCTCCCCTGCAAGGGAGGAAGGCGGACGTCCGATCAGACGAAGGGAAGAACACGACCCAGGGACACATCGCATTGAGCGGCAATGGATTCGTCATTCGCAACATCAAACTGACGCCCTGGGACACGAAGCAACTCTTCAACGGCAAGGACCTCGACGGCTGGAACGCGCATCCCAATCGCAAGTCAAAGTTCGGCGTGACGAAGGAAGGCTTCCTCAGCGTCAAGGACGGTCCCGGCGATCTGCAGACGACCGGCGAATGGGCCGACTTCATCCTGCAAGCGGAGTGCAAGACCAACGGCAAGAACCTCAACAGCGGCATCTTCTTCCGCTGTCTACCCGGCCAGTACCAGATGGGCTACGAGGCCCAGATCCACAACGGCTTCGGTCCCGAAAAGGACTACACCCTCGAACTCTTCGATCCGAAGACGAACAAGCTCGTCGAGAAGAAGAAGGCGTCCTTCACCGCGACCGACTACGGCACCGGAGCCATTTATCGGCGAATGCCAGCGCGCTTCCAGGCGGCGAAGGACAACGAGTGGTTCACGATGACCGTCGCCGCGCAGGGCCGTCACCTCGCGACCTGGGTCAACGGCATGCAGACGGTTGACTGGACGGACAATCGGCCCCTGGAAGAGAACGCGCGCAAGGGAGCGTATCTCAAGAAGGGACCGATCAGCATTCAGGGCCACGATCCGACGACGGACCTGCTGTTTCGCAACTTCCGCATCGCCGAACTTCCCGCTGACGGAAAGTAGCGCGAGGGTTCAGATCAAGGAACTCGAAGAGAAGGACCGATCCAGTGAAAGCCAAAAAGCGGGCAAGAACACAGAGTGAGGAAACGCCCAGCGGCAATGGCGACGTACCGCTCACTAATCCCCACGCCCATCTCATCCGCATCCCAGATCGGGAATCGCGGAAGCGAGCAATCATGACCCTTGGCGAGTCGAGCCAGGAGTCGCGACGAAATAATCGGCAAACACGAAAGCAGAACCACGATGACCGGCACTGCTCACCGTTGACCTCAACACCCCTCTTCTGCGACAATACCCTTCATGAGACGCGCACTCTGCTTTCTGAGCCTCCTCCTCGCGCCCGCTGTCCTCGCGGCCGCGGATACCCCGCCGCAACCGGGACAGACGCTGTTCCGCGAGCAGGTCCGCACCCTGCTCATCACCAAGTGCCTCGCCTGTCACGACGCCGACAAGCACCGCGGCGGACTCGACCTGAGCCGCCGCGCCAGCGCTCTCGAAGGCGGCAACAATGGTCCCGCCTTCCAGCCCGGCTCCGCGCGCGACAGCCTGCTCTATCAGCGGCTCATCGCCCCTGAGAAGATGATGCCGCCGAAGAACCCGCTGACTCCCGAACAGATCGACGTCTTCAAGAAATGGCTCGACGCCAATGCTCCCTACGAGGACGAACCGCTCGCTCTCAAACGCGCCGGACTCGACTGGTGGTCGCT
>JBBSDR010000416.1:0-6195 GCA_038240465.1 Gemmatales bacterium | reverse complement strand
CGAACGGCAACAAGGCCGCGGTCGCTGGCGCCCTGGGGCTGAAGCGCAGCACCCGCTTCAGCCGGATTAACAAGTAGGGGATGAGTTGAGCCGATTGCGGCTTAGCGTTTGCCCGATTGCCCGCAACCCGCTAAGCCGCAAGCGGCAACACGTTTCGCGACAGCGGTTACTTCTTCTCGATGCGATACACCTTGTTCATCGTCCGCACGATAAGGCTGCCGCCGGCGAGAGCGGGCGTTGCCAGCGTCATCTCGTCGAGGCGATTCTTGCCCAGCACCTCGAATGTCGCTCCGGCCTTGACGGCAAACGTGTCGCCGTCCTCGCTCAGACAGAACACCTTGCCGTCGTATGCCCAGGGTGAAGCCGTGAAGGCCCCGCCGCCCTCGAGACGCTGCTTCTCGTAAACCATCTTGCCCGTCTTCGCCTCGTAACACGACAGCATGCCGCGGTCGAGAAGGACATACAGATACTCCCCATAAACGAGCGGCGAGGGATGGTAGGGGCCGGCGGTCTTCTGGCACCAGGCGATGTACTTGCTCGACTTCTCGCCCTTGGGCAGCGTGAGGTCGCCCGAGGCGCCCGGCTTGATGGCGAAAACAGGACGAGTCAGATCCATGACGTAACCCGATGCCACATAGAGCAGGCCATGCGCGGCGAAGGGTGTCGGAATGCTGATCATCGACATGCCGCCCAGTTCCCAGAGCAGCTTGCCGTCGAGGTCATACGAGCGCACCTTGCCCTTGCCCGCGGTGACCAACTCGGTGCGCATGTCGTTTTTCCAGACGAACGGCGTTGCCCAGTTGCTCTTTTCGTCCTTGCGCTCGACGCGCCACAGTTGGTTGCCGGTCTTGACGTCGAGAGCGAGTAACTCGGACTTCTCGTCGTTGTCGCGGATGAGGAAGAGGCGATCCTGATACAGCACCGGCGAGGCGGCCGGACCCCAGTTCATCTGCGTGGCGCGCGGCTCCAGGGCCTTCGACCAAATCTTCTTGCCGGTATGATCCAGGCAGTAGACGCCGACATTGCCGAAGACGGCGACGACGCGGCCGGCATCGACGACGGGCGTCTCGGAGGCGTAGGAGTTCTTGACGTGGACGCCGCTCGGCGGTTTGCCCTTGTGAACTTCCTGAGTCCAGAGCGTCTTGCCGGTCTTGAAATCGAGGCACAGGACAAGCCAGCGATGTTCGCCGTCCGGCACCTTGCCGATCAGGTCCTGGATGTACAGGCCCTTTTTGGGCGCGCTCATGTTCTTGTCGCTGACGACTGTCGTGAGGAAGACGCGATCGCCCCAGACGACGGGCGACGACCAGCCCCGGCCGTCGATCGCGACGTTCCAGACGACGTTTTTCTTCGTGTCCCAGGTGTCAGGGAGGGTCTTCGCCTCGGCCACGCCGGCGCGAGCGCCGCCGCGGAACCCAGGCCAATCGTCGGCTCGCAAGGTGGACCCGAGATTCACGAGGAGCAGCAGGGCGACAAGTGAGGTTCGCGACATGGCACAGCCTTCACAGTTGAGGAAACAGGCACACCCGGTTTCAAGCTCATGCTAGCAGAAGACCGTTGCCCGCTCGCGCGAATGCCTGCCTGGTGTCGTTTCGTCAGGGCAGCAGATCGGCGACCGCCACCTGTGCGGTTGGCGCAGCAAGCGGAGAGATGACGTCGCCCGGGTCGAGTATTGTTCGGCTGGCATAGCCGAACCCATACACTTGCGACGGATCGGTGACCGGATTTCGATACACCTCCAGTTGACGATGGACGAGATTGACAATCCAGTAGTCAGCGATGCCGCCGCGAGCGTAAAGGCTTGCCTTGCTGTTCCGGTTGTACGAGAGCGTGGTATCACTCACCTCGACGATCAACAGAGCAGACGTGGGATTGTTTTGAGTGTAAGTCCGTGGATCTCCTCGGATGATGGCGATATCCGGATCGACTACAGAAAGGGGACTCAGGTCGAGAGAGGCTTGTACGCGAACCCAGTAACCCTTCCCGAAAATGGCCATAAGAGCAAACTGAGTGACAGAGAGAGCGGCGGCGTGAAGGTTCTTCTGTGCAGGCATGTCGATGATCTCCCCTTCGATCAATTCGACGTGGTTGTTAGGCAAAAAGAAGCCCTGCTCCAGAAGCAAGTAGAACTCCTCCGCCGTCCACATTCGGGGACGTGGTTCCGCCGGCAGCACGGACGTTTGCCTCTTGCCGGCCACGTCCAACACCTTCTGCGTCAATATGTCGCTCATTTCGCCTCCGCCATCACTTCGTGTTGCAGCAGGCTGCGCGTCTGCTCCTTTTCCAGATACTCGCGTCCCTTCTTGACGTTGACGTGGTCCCACGGCAGCACCTCGTCCATCGGCCGCTGGCGCTGCGAGTACCACGCCACGTCGATGCCGAGGTCCTCGAACGTCTTCCACCACAGCTTTGCGTCGAAACACTCGCGCCAGCCATCCAGCCTCGCTCCGCGCCGCCACGCTTCTTCCAGTCCCACGGCGACCCGGCGGTCGCCGCGCGTCAGGATGCCCTCCAGCAGGCTCGTCTCGATGCTGTGCTGGCTCACCTTTACCGATTTCATTCGGCAGCGCTTGCGCATGTAGTCGCCGGCCCAGCGCAGATATTCGCGCGTCTGCATGCCGTTCCACTGATAGGGCGTGTGCGGCTTGGGAACGAAGTTCGACACCGACGCCGTCACGTCCTTGTAGCGGCCCGTCACCTGCTTGCTGATGCGCGTGATCTCCTCCGCCATATCGACGATGCCGTCGAGGTCCACCTGGCGTTCGCCCGGGAGACCGCACATGAAGTAGAGCTTGACGCGCTGCCAGCCGTTGGCGAACGCCTCGCGGCAGCCGACGTAGAGGTCCTCGTTCTTGATCTTCTTGCGGATCTGTTCGCGCATGTCATCGCGCGCCACTTCGGGAGCGAGCGTCAGGCCCGACTTGCGCGCCCCGGCCATCAGCTTCGGCACGCTGCGAAGCTGGCTGTTGATGCGCAGGCTCGGCAGGCTGACGTTGACGCCCAGTGGGCCGAATACCTCGTGCATCCTCGTCACCAGTTGCTCGAAGTAGGGATAGTCGCTGGTGCTGAGGCTGAGCAGGCTGATCTCGTCGTAGCCGGTGTTCTTGTAGCTTTCGAGCGCGGCCTGCACGATGGTCTCGACGGAACGGACACGAAGCGGCCGTTTGATGACGGTCGATTGACAGAAGCGGCACTGCCAGGGACAGCCGCGCATGATCTCGATGGCGATGCGGTCGTGCGGCGTCTGGACGAACGACACGATCGGCTTTTTCGGCAGCGGAATGTCGTCGAAGTCGGCGTCGATGGTGCAGGCCATGATCTCCTTCGGCACGTCGGCGCGGGTCCGGTGCATGGCCGCTATCGTGCCGTCGCCGTGATACTCCGGCTCGTAGAACATCGGCGCGTAGGCCCAGTTCACACTGCCAACGAGGTTGGCGATCATGTCGGCGCGCGACAGCCGGCCTTGCTCTTTCATCTCGATCCAGCGCCTCATGATGAAAGGCAGGCTCTCCTCGCCATCGCCGATGACGAACAGATCGACGAAGGGCGCGAGCAGTTCGGGGTTCTGCGCGCCGGGACCGCCGGCGATGACGAGCGGATGCGCCATCGTGCGGTCCTTGCTGTGCAGCGGGATGCGGCCCAGGTCGAGCATCGTCAGCAGGTTGGTGTAGCAGACCTCGTATTGCAGGGTGAAGCCGATGACGTCGAACTCGTGCAGGGGAGTGAAGGTTTCGAGGCTGTAGAGCGGCAGGTTGTGTTTGCGCAGTTCGGCCTCGAAGTCGGTCCAGGGCGTGAACGCCCGTTCGCAGACCCATTGCGGATCGTCGTTGATGAGTGTGTAGAGGACCTGCAAGCCATGATGGCTGCTGCCGAGCGCGTAGGTGTCGGGGAAGGCAAAACAGAGCTTGCCGCGCACCGAGCGATGGTCCTTGACGACGCTGTTCAGTTCGCCGCCGAGATACTGGGCGGGCGTCTGCACGCGCGACAGAATACGCAGAACCTCGTCCTTCAGTGCCTTCCCCATGGTGTGGACTCCTTGTGTGGTTGCGTCCGTCTGTCATTATGCAAAAAAAGAGCGAACGCTCCCTCAGAAAGCACGAAATCCGAAATAAGAGCCTCCTGTCTTATTTCGGATTTCGGATTTCGGATTTCGGATTTGTTGAGGCTTTACTTCTTCGGTGCGGGTTTCGGCTCGGGCTTGGGCTGAGCGTCGGGCGGCAGCAGGGTCTTCAGCAGGGCGCCGCTCTGGCCGTTGTAGAGACGGACGACGCCTTCCTCGCCGCCGGCCGCGACGAGGTTGCCGTCCGCGCTGACGCCGATCGCGTAGAGGAAATCGTTCGAGCCGGTGAAGTTCCTCGTGTTGCCGCCGTTGTCCACGTTCCAGATCCGCACCTGGGCATCGCCGGCGCAGGTCGCGAACTGGGGCGTCGCGCCGATGAACAGCAGCCGCGTCACC
Organism: Gemmatales bacterium; assembly: GCA_038240465.1. GTDB lineage: Bacteria > Planctomycetota > Planctomycetia > Gemmatales > Gemmataceae > JBBRIK01. The sequence goes on along the minus strand of JBBSDR010000416.1, from coordinate 1,739 downwards.
TGCTTGCCGGCCGCCAGAATCGTCCGCGCCTGCTCGCCCTTCTCGAAGTCCCACACCTTGACGACGTTGTCCGCGCCGGCGCTGGCGAGCAGCTTGCCGTCAGCCTTCCAGCCGACGTCGAGGACATGGTGGGTGTGGCCCTCGAACGACTTGAGGAACTTGCCGGACGGGATTTCCCACGTCTTGACGAACTTGTCGGCGCTGCACGTCGCCAGCTTTTTGCCGTCGCCCGTGAAGGAGACGCCGAAGACCGTATCGCTGTGGCAGTTCTTGATCTCCAGGGCGAGCTTGCCCGTCGCCGGATCGAACAACTTGACCTCGCCGTCTTCCGTCGGAGCGCCGCCGCCGGTGGCCAGCAGCTTGCTGTCGGCCGAGAAGGCCAGGGCGACGACGCGATCGGTGAAGCCGATGATCTTCTGCTTGAAGGCGCCCGTGGCGCCGTCCCAGAGAATCACTTCCTGGAAACTGCCCGAGGCGATGTACTTGCCGTCCGGACTGTAGGCCAGCGACTCGACCAGCGACAGGTGTGCGGCCTTGACGGGCTTCATGTCCGGACCCTTCAGGTTGGGATCGATCAGCGAGCGAATGTAATTGCCGGTCGTGGCGTCGTAGACGTGCAACTGATTGCTGCGCGAGGCGACGATGGTTGGCTTCTTGTCCGGGCTGACGGCGACGGCGCGGACGGGATGCACGTTGGCCGGCGGCAGACCAACGATGACTTTCGGCTTGGTTCGCATTCCGGTCGGCGCCTTGGCGCCCTGGTCGATCCACAGTTTGATCAGGGCCAACTCCTCCGGCATCAACGGCATCTCGGCCTTGGGCGGCATCATCGGCCGGCGCATCTTGGCGGCCGACTGATAGAGCAGGCTATCCTCGCCCTTGCCGGGAGTGATGGCCTTGCCGCGCTTGCCGCCTTTCATCAGACCCTCGTAGGTCCCCATGTCAAAGCGAGCTTCCTTGACGTTGCCGGAATGGCAGAAGGCGCACTTCTTGACGAAGATGGGTTCGATGTCGTTCTCGTAGGCAACAGGGTCCTTGCGCTCGATCTTGACGATCTTGATCGGCTCGTTGCCGGGGGAGGGCTTGTCCTGCGCCGAAACCGATAGAGGAGCGAGGAGCAGGAGAGACAGAAAGAGGCGGGTGCGCATGGCGGGACTCCACATTGAAGATTTTCGATTTTCGATTGTTGATTTTCGATTGCAAATCAGTGACGAGACGCAATCGACAATCAACAATCGACAATCGAAAATCGAAAATTCTTCAATCACTTCGTCACATTGACATTGAGTTTCGCTTCGTGAACGACCGGCGTCTTGTCGAACATCGCCGTTGCCTTGACCGTCAGGTTGGCGCGGTTGCCCGGCGTCGCCCCGGCCTGGGCCTGCACCATCAGTTTTGCCTCGTTCTGGCCGGCGGGAATGGTGACCCCCGCGATGGTGACGCCCTGCGTTCCGGGCGGCAGCACGACCTCAACCTTGAACTCGCCGTCGTAGTTGAACTGGCGCGTGACGCGGACGATCAGTTCCGTCTGCGCCCCAGCCTTGACGTTCACCTGGGGAGCGGCGAGCTGGAAGGTGGCCAGCGTCTTCGGAATGACAGTCAGCGAAACCGAAGTCGAGGGCAGCACGACCTGGGTATTCGGCTTCGCTTTCGCCATCGGGTCCTTGGCGTAGGGGATCTGCACCTGCGAACGCAGGACGATGTTGCGCAACGCCTCAAGCGCGCGCGGCACGCGCGTG
>JBBSDR010000415.1:0-6231 GCA_038240465.1 Gemmatales bacterium | reverse complement strand
GGATTGAGCAGTTTACGGCAGAGCCAGAGGAAGTCAACCTGGCGATCAGCCTACACGCCGCCAACGACGAGCTACGCAGCCAGATGGTGCCGATCAACAAGCGGTATCCCCTTGCCCAACTGATGGGCGCGTGCCGCGCTTACATGGACAAGACCCACCGCCGCCTCAGCTATGAGTACGCACTGATCGAGGGGGTCAACGATGCGCCAGAGCAGGCCGAGGAACTGGCCCGGCTGCTACGCGGCCAACTCTGCCACGTCAACCTGATCCCGCTCAATCCGGTCAAGGACACGGGCTTCGAGCGCAGCACTCGCGACCGCATCCGCCGCTTCCAGGCGCTGGAACTGAAGGATGTCCAGGCCGAGAGCATCATGCTCCGCGCCTACGAGAAGAATGTCGTCTCCCACCGACTGCTGCCGCGCGTCATCCAGGAGTGGCGCACCCCGTCGTTCGAGGATTTCCAGGAGCGCACCTTGTGGAGCCTGTTCAATGCGTTCACCACCTGCCTGGCCGCACGCCAGCGCAGCGATCCGCAGCGGTTCGCGGCCCTCACCATCCGCCTCCAGGATCTGCTCGGCAAGGAGGCGGGCTTCCCGACAACCGATGCCATTCCGACCACCGCGGCCTGACCGGAGGGGACCATGGCCGGCACCGGAAGGCGGACCCGGAAGAAGAGGAATCCAGGATGGTTCAAGAAGGGCTTCGACGCACGGAGGTCGTCGTACCGTTTCACGGCCCAGGACTGCCGCATCGGCTACTGGGTCGCCGCGATCAAGCATCCGGAGCTGCGTGAATGGCTGCGGATGAAAATTCGAGTCTACTACTGGCAAAGGAGCAACCATGGCGAGAAAGAGGCAGACGGACGAACCGCTGCCGGATGTTCCGGCGGAGAGCCACCCTGGTGAGCTGAACGGAAACAGCGAGAAGCGTCTTCCTGTCTTCAAGGTCGGACCGATCCCCACCGACAAAAACAACGCGGTTTCGGCCGCGGTGTGGGCCAACGAGGTCACCAGCGACGGCCGGACGTTCACAGTCTACAACGTGACGTGCGAGTCTCGCTGGCGGGACGCATCCGGCGAGTGGAAGTCCGGCAAGCAGTTCCGGGGCAGTCAACTCTACGCCCTGATCTACTGCCTGCAGCGCTGCTCGGACTGGGTCTGCGCCCAGCGCGATCCCCAGCAGTCGCCCCTCTGAAACGACCGAAGGAACCTCGGTCTGCTCCTCGGGAGCCAGGCCACCCTCTCTGCCGCGTGCGGAGAGGGTTTTTTCGGATGAGACACAAATCGGAAGGTTCCCTAGTTCTGTTGGAGGCTTCAGACTACCGAGTGCTCCGCCGCCCAAGAGAAGACCGCAGCTCAGCCGTCGCCCGCGTCTTGCTTCAGGCATTCTTCCGGATTGCTTGCGCCGGCAGAACCATCCACGGGAAGACGAACCGCAAGTAACCGAGGAATACGAGGAAGGAGAGGCTGGCCCCGAGAAGGCTGTGGAACAGACCCATGCTCAGATCGGCGGAAAACGCCCCTACGGCCAACAGGAGGGCGATGCGGATCGCGTTGAGCATGTAGAGCAGCACGACGCCGCCGACCAGCCCGACCCATGCCTTCCAGCACGACACAGAGCGGCGGTGAGTGAGAATTATCCAACCGCAAACGTACGCCGCGGCGAAGAAGAAGACCCAGACCAGGCCCGCGCAGGGTGCGGCGATCTTCACGCTGAACGATCCGAGTACAAACGTCTGGTCGAAGGCCGACGACCATTGGAAACCGAGGACCGGCGAGAGCAACGCGCGGGTCAGAAAAAGATCGGGGCCGACGAGCCACTTCTCCCACAAAATCTCCACCGCGTGGAGCGCGGCGAAGCCGGCGATCGCGGCGGAGATGCCCGCCATGGCGAACCGGTGCTTCCTAAAGCTGTCTTCGGGCAGGATGGAACTTGAGATCGCCACGAATGGCAGGAGTTGGAGGAGGTAGGCGAGTGGCGCGAAGAGGAAGACGAGCAGAGCTTTCCCGGAAGCCGTATGGCGGAGCGCTTCAAAGTAATCCGTCACCGGCGGTGCCACATGGGTGGCAAGGACGGCAAGGATTGTTGCAGAGCAGTAAAGAATCGCGGCTCGCGGAACTTGGTTTGGGGAGGGCGTTGGGGGAGCGAAACGCGGCAAGAGGAACAAGAACGCCAGAAGCAGCGCCCAGAGCATCTGCACGGGTTCCAGGGGAAGATCGAAGATGTCTCGGGGCCCGTGCGTACGGGGAAACGGAATGGAATCCAGAAGTGTAGACCTCATCATCTCGATGTGGCAGAACATGAAAAGGACCACGCCGAGCAACCGGGCCGAGGCTTGGTGCGCCTCGTGGAGGATCGCCTGCCGCACCGGCGAGGGGCAAATCTCGGACGTCGACTGAGCGCACGAACGAAGCATCACCCCTGGAAGGTGGAGAGCAGACGGAGGCGCGTCGCCACGTAGAGGCCGAGGGGTGCCAGGGCCATCGCCGCCCACCAGGGCATGATCGGGGCTGTATGTGTCGTTGCCGGGTTTTTCGGCTCTGCCTTTGCGCGAAAAATGTCAGGATTGCATTTCTGTTTACACTCCTCCGGACTAGAAAAGGTTTTGACAGCACTGACGCCTACGTATGCTATTTTTTTCGATTTGGGGAAGCAAGCATAAGTATCATGGGGGCTGTTATAGTAACAAACGGTAGCCTCCGCCGATGCGAGTGGCGCGCTTGCAAGAGACCAGAGCATCAGCGAAGCAACAGCGGCCAGGGAGACCGGGCGAAGACGGAATATGACCATGAGGGATAGGAGGACACGAAAAAGAATGCCTCGCTTTGACAGAGGAGTCAAGGAACTAACCAAAGAGCCCCTGGGCGAGAATGCCAGGGGCTCAATGTCTCCAGAAGCCGCAAGGTTTCAAGAGGGCAAGGCTCTGGAGGGCTTCCGGGCGACCGCGAGCCCGAGGACCTCGTCGCGGTACATTTTGGAGGTGTTGCCGATGAACATCCCGCGGCGGTCGAATCCACCGCCGTGGATGCGATCCGCGATTGAGGTCTGATCGGCGCAGCGGACGTACACCTTCTCCAACAGGCGCTTGCCGGTGGCCCGATGGTGCAGCAGGAGAGCGTAGGCTACCTCGCAGACACGGGGAATCTCGTCCTCTGCTGCGAGAAGCGCCGTCTGCTCGGCGAAGGTCTTACGGAAGGATCCTGGTTGCGGCTCCGTGCGCAGCAGATACCAGCGCACGGCGACCTCCTCGGTAGCGAATGCCTCCAGTTCGCACCAGGCGAGTGTGCCAGAGAAGAGTAGAAGGCTGCGCAGGTCGAGTATGGAGAGCGGAGCTCCGGGGAAGAGGATGTGCGTGTCCTTGCACTCCTGCAGGGTCTCCGTCGAGAAAGGGATCTCGGCGAGGTGATGAAGTTGCTCGGGGGTGTAGGTGACGCCGAAGTGCTTCTGAACCTCCACGATGACGAGGCAGTTCTGGCCCAGGATCTCGCGGGCGCGGGCGGGAGTGATTGTGGACGCCACGGTCCACCTCCTGAAGAAGCGATCGCCCCGGTCCGCGGGGTGCGGGCGTGCCTCGGAAGATGAGGCAAGCACCGTGCGCACGAGGGTTGGGATGCGCACGAGGCTTGCCTCAGGTAGTCCTGAATCTTGCCGGTACTCGGAAGGAACACCATGCTATCAATACCGTAAATAAACCCTTCGCGCAAGTACTGTTCGTCACCCCTCGTCGGGCGGTGCAGCTGGTTCCCTTCGCTACGCCTGATGCCGGTCGAACCCGGCTGCTGGCGCAGACGGGCGAGCCAGTGTGCCAGCAGTGAGCCGGTCACTTTAGCATGGAGGCATCATAAGAGCCGGAGAGGCTGAGTCAGTGCAGATGACTGACAGATGGAGGGGAAATCACCCCAATTTCGAGGACAAAGGGATAGGCCTCAGCGCAGTCTGTACATCAGGTAGTTTCATTCGCAGGATAATCAGCGCCCCACCCCGCTGAACCGTGAGAGCGAGAGTCGCCGCTGGGCGTTGCCGCCGAACTCGCCGCGCTGGGCCATATCGAGCATCACGGCAGCCATGGTCTGCTGATTGGCGCCCTGCTGGTTCAGGGTCAACAGCGTCTGGACGAAGTTGTCCCGGAACTGCTGCTCCTGGTTGGGTGGACCGTCCTCGTTGGCACGGATCGCACGGTAGAGATCGAGCACGCTGTCCCGCCGCGGATCCGCCCTCGGTCCCGCGGCGTTCGGGGGGAAGGTCCGTTCGATGAGATCGGCGAGGGTGCGATCGTTCTGATCCAGTCGGAGCAAACCCGTCGTGCCGAACGACTGGAGAAAGTCGGGCGGCGGCGGCAGCCAGGCGTCCGTGTGACGCTCCATGAGCGACTCAAGCACTGGACTGATCTGCTGCTCTTCCTTGGTCAGTTCCCGGACAAGCACGCCTTGGTGAACGCGATGCTGCATGGCGGCGAGCATTTCCTGCGGGCGCACGTTCGCATCGTCCCACCGCCCACGGACGGCACGCCCGTCGTCCGTGTCGATGGGGCTCTGCGGCCTGCGGGCGACCTCCTGCTGGAAATCCAGCACGCGGTAGCCGTCCACCTTCCCGTTGCGGACGCGCAACAGGACCATGCGCCCGCCGTAATTCAGCACCTGGAGCTTCTCGATGGTCGTCTCCCGGACCGTGACGATGGTGCCCGGGCTCTCCATGGTCAGGATGGCGCGCGATCCGAGCGGCAACTTCTCGAAGTCCGCCTGCGCCCGGCGCTCGCCGGCAGCATCCTTGGCTCGTCCCTCATCCTTCCAGAGGCGCACGGCAAGCTCGTCCATCCACGGTTGGGGGAAAGTCCGCTCCCCTGGGCCGCTCATGAAGACGCCCTTCCCATCCGCGCGCATCACACCGCTGCATTGCACGACCGCGAAGACGTCCGTCCCCGTGCGGCGGTACAGCGCGGTCACCTGCACGACGGATACGTCCTCCTCCCCGACGCGCACCTTGACGGTGCGGAAATGCACCGCACGGAGGTCCCCCCGGGCGCGTGGTGCGTTCTTCGTTTGCAGCGTCGCATCCACCAGTTGGCCCAGCACGCGAGGGGTGAACGCGGGCGCCAGGGCATCGCGGGCATCGGAGACGTAGGCGAGCGGCCGGGGGTCGGTGTCGCCGAAGAGCGCCAACGACAAGCCGTCGTCCTGCACTCCGGCAATGCCGCCACGGTCGAACGCCGAACCCGCGGTCGCGAGGGCTTCAACAAAAGGCTTGTTTCCGTTCCGTCGCGACTCGACGCGCTGAACGTACCGATCCTTCTCGTCCAGCCACGTGGAGTACCTGGCCTGGAAGTCGCGGAACCGTTCCATCGAGAATCCCGGTACGTCGTCCGGATCCGCGCTTCCGCGGGCCTGCGCCTGAGAGAGCAGGTAGCGGAAGAAATGGGCTTCCCGGGCCAGTGTGAGCGCCCTCGCATGGAGCAGTTTGGTGATCTCCTCGCACTCCGCCAGCAGGTCGGGGTAGTCGCCTTCGTCGGGGAATCCCAGCGACGAGTTGAGCTCGTCGATTGTCGAGATGACATCGCTCCAGACGGTCAGCAGGCGGTTCTTGCCCTGGGCGTTGAACGACAGCTGCCGGACGAAGGCTCCCTCCGTCTCCCATGGATCGCCCGCCAGGCCAACGGTGTCCCCGATGAACGTCCCCCACCGAGCATTGGCCGAAACCGGCGGCAGACCGCGGATATCTCCGGCGTCGGCAAACGAAACCCTACGGATACGCAGCGCCCAATCGATCTTCTCTACCTCGTTGTTCACATACCGTCGCATCTTCTCGTTGTACGTCAACGGCATCTCCCTCCCCGGATTCACGACCATGTCCTTCGGCGTCTTCTCCAGAATGTTCTCCGCTTGCTGGATGGCTTGTACAGGACCCCGCATCGCGGTTTTCATCAGGGGCGGGAGCGAACTCTTCTGGAGTTCCCGGTTCAGATCGCCATTGGCGCCTGGGATGATGGGCTTCGGGCGGGGATGAATGGCCTCATACTCGCGGCGCAGCTGTACCGCGATGTCATCGAGGTTCGCCTCCTCTTCCGGCGGGAGCGTTACGCGGGCCAAGATGTCGCGCCCGCGGCTCCGGTCCTCCTTGGCTGGCGGGAATTGGGCACTGATCTTGTCGCGGATGCCGCTGGCGAGCAACTGTGCCCGCGTCTTAGGAATGCCAGCGTCGGAGCGGGGGTTCTCGCGCAGCTCATCGACCACGTCC
>JBBSDR010000414.1:0-6246 GCA_038240465.1 Gemmatales bacterium | reverse complement strand
CGCTCGAAGACTCGCGTCGCGGCTAACCCTTGAGGTTTCGAGCGTACAGCGTGTAGCGGCGAAACACTCGCGCCGTGTGGCCGCTGATGCGTCCGGAGTAATTCGTCTCGTGCATCAGGGCGTGAATGGCCCGCGTGAAGCCGGACTGTCGCGCCGCTTCGTGCGCTCGCGCCATCAGTACGCTGCCAAGGCCGATGCCGCCGTGGTCCGGATGCACTGCCATCGTCTTGAGGATGATCGTATCCAGCGGCAGTCCGCGCTTCGCGCGCAGCATGTCGGGAAGCGTGAAGAAATAGCCGATCAACTCGCCGTCCTTTTCCGCCAGCACAGCGAGTTCGGGACGGACTAACGAGCGAATGGCACTGTACTGCGCCAGAAAGTCAGCCTCGCCGATCGGCGAATAGAGGAAGTTCTCGCGGAAACTAAGCAGCGACAGCGCGTGCGTGCGGCGCAACTCTTCCTCGAATCGCGATGCGTCCAGAGAGCGAAAGGTGATGCCGAGATCGAGCAGACGCTGGGTTCGGGCAGGGATGCGCGGATCGACGGCGCCCAGGTCCTCATTCAGAGCGGAAGTATAGTGCGCCAGCGGCGCGAAGCCGGCGGCGACAAAGAACCCCGGCCACTCGTCGGGGTTGTCCGGCTCGAGGAAGAAGGGTGCTTCGTCGCCGCGCTCGGTGATCAGGCGATAGCGCTGCCAGGTATTGCCGTCGATGGGGCCGATCGCTTGCGCGCAGCCCTTTTCGGTGAGCGTTGCACAGGCCGCGTCGAGCAGGGCCGTCGCGGCAACTCCGTCGAGCGCGGCGAAATGGCCGACATAGCCGACCCGTTGTCCCTCCAGTGCCGGCGTCGCGCTCCACCAGAGCGAACAGCGAGAGCGCGGTCGATCCGCGTCATCGGTCGCGACAAACAGTGCTTCCGGAGCCTGCCGGGCGATGGTCGCGGCATCCAGGGGGAAGCCGGGCAGCGAGCAAAAGCGTTCGTCTGCTTCAAGGAGAGAATGAAGCGCGGCCATGACCGATCCTCAGAGCAGGTAGATTGGCACAAGTCCGACTGCGGAGGCGGCGCCGGCGTAAGCCGCCTGTCGCAGCCAGCGGCGTGTGTCGGCGGGACAGTTGCGCACTTCCGGCTGCATGAAGAAGAAGGCCGCCGCCGCCAGCGCCACTGCCGGCAAAGCGAGCGCCGTTCGCGTCATCACCTGCGGATGGTTCCACTGCATCAACAGGTACGGCACGAACAGAAAGAGCCAGCCCTGGAGGGCGCACAAAGCCAGCAGCGGCGCGGGCCTCATCAGCGGATAGTCGTAGGCCAATCGCGCCACGCCGATGATCGCCAGGTGGGCGGCAAACGAGAGAGTGAACGGATAGAGATACTCGGGCTGATCGAGGATGCGGAACAGGAACAGCCAGATCAGACCGGTGGAGCAGACGCAGACGACCGCGTGGATATTGTGGACGCGCTGGCTGTTGACCGGAGTCCGCGGCGACAGCAGCGTATAGCTGAGGAAGAGCATCAACGGCGGCACCAGCCAGGGCCAATCGCCCACGGCCCAGCAGACGTAGCCGGCGAGGATCACGCCAAAAATTGCGCTGCCGATCAGGGTCGAACGGCGATAGTAGAGCAGGGCGAAGGCGGTCAAGCCGGCCGTGACGGCCAGGCGCAGGAGCAGGCGATCGACCGACAGATCGAGATAGGCGCGGAGCAGCAGGTAGGACACGAGCGGCAGAGCGAGGTTGTCGAGTCCGCCCCAGGCGATGGCCTCGAACATCATCGCCAGCCAGGCCAGCAGCAGACCGATGAGGAGCGTCTCGGCCCGGCCCGTTTTTTCGCTGAACAGCAGCAGCGGGACGTGAGCGCAGAAGAAGCCGACGAGGAAGAAGGCGAGCGATCCCTCGACGCTCTTGCGGCCCTCGGAGGTGGCGTAATGAGCCTGGCCATAGCGGACGCCGATCAGGGCGGCCATGGCGTCGGCCAGCGTCAAGAGCAGCACTGGAATGCAGTAGAGCAGATAGCGCGACGACTCGTTCTCAATCGGCTCGAACTTGAAGAGCAGAAAGAGAATGGCGACGGCGACAGGGAAATAAACTTCGCCGAACGTGGAACGCGAGACGCCGGCGACAACGCAGCCGACGCTGGCTCGCAGTCCCTTCACCAGCCGCATCGCCAGCATCGCTCCGGCACTGAGAACGCCGAGAACGACGATTGGCCAGGCGACATCGAACAGCCAGGGGAACGACAGCGTCAGCAGGCCCATGCCGATGTGCAGGCCCTTGCGGACCAGTTCGGGATGAGGAGTGCCGAGCCTCTGCCACAGGCGCAGCGCGGTCATCAGCAGACCGAGACTGCCAATGACAATCGCCATGCCCAGCCAGGGACTGATCATCCAACGATTTCCTCGACGACGAACCGGCTGTAGAAGAACGCCTTGTCCTGCCAGTGAAGTCGCTCGGCGACTTCGGTCAAGGGGCGCAGCTGGGCAGCCATTGCTTCGGGGCGCGAGCGCGGCGCAAGCATGTTCCAGTAGGCGAGCCGGCCGCCGGGCTTGCCGCGCGAAACGATCTGGTCCAGCAGCCGATGATAATTCTCCTCCGACATGTATTCAAAGATATCGCTCAAATTGAAGCGCGCAATCGAATGCGCCTCCTGCGATTGAAGGAAGTCCTCGACCGATTGACAGCGCCACTCGAGCCGATCCAGATGAGAGCGGATCGCCTCGAAGTTTTCGGGACGCAGCGCGAAGGGCAGCGCCGTGGTGTGCCGGCCGGTCATGATCCATTGCAAATACGGATTGTCGGCCGGGTTCAACTCGGTGACGGAGTGACGGGCGCGAGCGAGGATGCGATCCGAGACGCTGCCCTCGACATAGCGGAAGAAACTCGGATCGCGGCCCAGACGCCCCATGACGAAACGCGAGAAGAAGACGCGGAACAGCAGCCGCCAGCGACAACTGTCCCAGACGCGGTTGTAATAGGCGATCCGCTCCGGACGCGAGCCGCCGCGCAGCAGGGCGTCGATGTGGGAGCGGACGTGAACCAGCGGCAGGATGAGCCGACGGAAACGAGCGAAGTAATGCTCGAACTTGCCGGCGCTGCCGATGCCGGCAGCGATGTCGCGCGAATGAGCGTCCCAGAACTCGCGCACGCCGGCGGAGAGCAGCGGACGACAGCGCCGGTAGAGGACGAGACGGCGCCGGCTGGGCGTGGAGCCGATCAACTCCAGCAGTTCGGGATGAGTCAACTCTCGATAGGCGGCGACGCGCAGTTCAACACAGGCCAGTTGGGCTGGACTGAGATCGAGCGCGACGACGCGAGCGGGCCGGCGCGCCAGCAGGGCGAGGGAGTTGTCGCCGGCGGAGGCGATGGACAGGCAGACGTCGCCGGGCTGGACGTCGAGGGCGTCAAGGAGGATGTCGGCGTCCTCCCAGCACTGCGCATAGCGAATGCCGCTGAAGTCCGCCCGTGCCGCAACCTCACTGCCCATGATTACCTCTCCCGGTTAGCCGCGACGCGAGTCTTCGAGCGGAGCGTGTCCGGCGTCATCGCACCACGCGCTCTTGGTTAGCCGCGACGCGAAGTCCTCGGAGCGGAGCGCGTCCTGCGTTATCGCGCGGAGCGCGTCCGGCGTCATCGCGCCACGCGCTCCGCTCCGAGGACTCCGCGTCGCGGCTAACCAATCGATCTCAGCAGGAAAAACAGCAGAAAGAGGACCACGCCGATCAGGCCGCCGACGAACGTGCCGTTGAGGCGAATCCAGTTCAGGTCCTCGCCGACCTTGTTCTCGATCAGCACCACCAGGCTGTCGTCCGACAGCCGATTGAGCTGCTCCTCGACCAGCAGACCGATGACGCCATGATGACGGTCTATCACTGTCGAGGCCAGTTGCCGACACCAGCCGTTGACCTGCTCGCGCGTCCGTGGGTCCGCCTCGACATGCTTCAGCCAGCGCTCCAGACGCTCCACCACCCAGCGAAGCAAGGGCGAGTTGGGGCGATCCAGTTCGCGCAGCCCTTCCGCCTTCACGGCGGCGATCATCGGCGCGAACAGGGCCGGCAGCGTACCCGCGTCGGACGTCTCGACCAGGAAGCCTCGCAGCCCACGAATGAAGTTCGGATCGTTGGCCAGCTTGTACTCCACATTCTTCAGGCCCTCGCCGACGGCCTGCTGGAGCGGACTTTTCTCGCCGCCCTGCTCGACCGCGAAACGCATGATCTCGTTCTGCAATAACGTCGCGGCGTTGTGCAGATCGAGTCCGCCAAAGACCTCGGCCACCTGATAGGTGAAACTGCGAAACCAGCCCTTGGTGCGATAGGCGCTGCCTGCCTCTTCGAGGTGACGGTAGATGATGGCGTGACTCTCGTCGGAGCCGGCCCAATCGACGAGGCGCCGCAGCCATTCGCGGATGATCGGTTCGAGCCAGTCTTCTTCGCGCGCCCGTCGTGCCACCTCGGCCAGGAAGGGCGCCAGTTGTTCCGTCTCGAGCGCATGTCCGGCGGCGCGAGCGAGAAAGGCGGCGATGCGCGGCGGGGCCACATCGTCGAGGACGTTCTTGGCGGCAGTGCGGAACAGGCCGTGCAGCGTCTCCTTCTGCGCTGCGAAAAACGGCAGCAGCAGATCGCCGACAAAGTCGAACTCGGCGATGCGCGCCTGGAGCATCGGCCGGGGCAGCCATTCGTGTTCGACGAGGCTGCGTAACTCGGCGACGATCCGGCGGCGGTTGCGCGGGATCAGAGCGCTGTGGGGAAAGGGGATGCCGAAGGGATGAGCGAAGAGCGCGCGCACGGCGAACCAGTCGGCCAGTCCACCGACGAGAGCGGCTTCGCCAAAGGCGAGCAGCAGTCCGCCGGCGAAGGGAGCAATCTTGTAGTGTTCCAGCACCACGCCGATGACGGCCAGCCCCAGGGCGAAGAGCAAGGAGAGCTTCGCCCAGCGGTCGATGCGGTTGGCCGACGACATGCGTTCCTCCTACCAGTCCCGAGGGCGAGTGAGGGGTTTCTTGAGCCAACCTCTCGCTCGCCCTCGGGGCTGGTCTACACGGAATAGACCCCGAGAACGCCAATGTGATCGCTGACGCGCGGCTGAACCACGTCGCCGGCCACCAGACCATTGAAGATCGGCACACACGCCACAGGACGAAGATCGTTCTTTCCCGGAGTCCCGCGCAGCAGTTGATAATCGAGGCGCGAGGCCAGGCCAGGACCGTTCGCAATCGCGTTCTGCCACGGCTGCGGCGTCGCGGTCAGGAAGGCGCCGCTGTCGGGGCTGAACTGCCGGGCGACATCGATGAAGCCTTCGTCGAGCAGCAGCTTGAGTTGCGGATCGTCCTCGGCCGCATTGAGATCGCCCGCCACCACGGCCGCATCGCAGTTGCCTGTCTCGGAACGCAGGCTGTCGAGCAATGTCTGCACCTCGCGCAGGCCGCCGCCGGACGTCCAGGTGCAGTGCGTCGAGATCAGCCGCAGGCGCACTCCCTTGAGCGTGACGGTGGCGGCCAGGGCGTTGCGCGCGAGCCGGCCCTGGCTCAGGCGATACTCGGCCACGTCTTCCAGCGGCGCCGCGACGAGCAGGCTCACCCCTTCCCGATAAACGTCGAAGCCGAGATGAGCCATGCGCCAGACATGCGTCCAGGGTTGGCCTGTCAGTTCTTGGAGCCGTGTGCGGATCACTTCGCCGGCGTTGGGCCGGCTCGCATCGCTGATATGTTCGCCGACTTCCTGAAGCGCGACCGCGTCGATGTTCATGGCGGCGAGAGCGAAAGCCACCTGTTCCAGTTTCAGGAGCGGTTCGTTTTCCTGATAGCTGTGCAGGTTGAGCGTGGCGATGCGCAGGTTCTCGGCAGCGCCGAGCGAGGGGCCGCCAAGACCGAAGACAGAGTTCCAGCCGCCGCAGCCGTCCGGCTCGACCATCGGATGGGCTGGATCGTGCATCCAGCGGCCATCGACGATGTACTTGTAAAAGTGAACCCCATCGTTGAGCGGCTGGCTCTCTCCTTTCCAGTCGCCGTTACCGTTGTGGTGCAGGGCCAGGGGTGCCGTGGACCAGCGCGTGAAGTCAGCGGCAAGGCGAACGGTGTGCGCCTCGACGCCTTGCAGATGGAAGCGAACCGATCGATCCGGCTGCAGGGTCAACCCGGGATGGACGAGCAACGGCATGGGCGTCTCCGTGAACCTCTTCTGTCTTGCCGTGGTGCAGGCGGCTCGCCTGCTCTTCTGCCTTGCGGTGGTGCAGGCGTCTTGCCTGCTCTTCTGTCTTG
>JBBSDR010000413.1:0-6247 GCA_038240465.1 Gemmatales bacterium | reverse complement strand
GCATGGCTTTCTCCTGACCGTCACGGATTTTGGGGAGGGGCGACGTGATGAACAAGCGACCAGAGGACAACTACAAGAAAATGCCCATGATCCACCTATGCGAAATACCGTCCAGGACGGAGGTGGACCATGGCCGCTGCTTCACGGGGCAAGCCCCGCGGTCGTTCTACGATCTGCTTGCCCATCCGCAAAGACCTCTACGAACTCATCATCGACTCTCCCCAGCAGTTCCGACAGTGGTTGGACCAAGCCTTCCACGACCTGCCCGAACTGTTCCCCAAGGCCTTCGCTGATGGCTACACCCTCAAGGACAGCCGCGTCTCGAGCAAACGCGGCCTGTGCCAACGCCGTATCTGTTGCAAGGCCACCGGGGCCGCCTTCTCGATCCGCCCGGACTTCGTCCTGCCTTACATGGTCGCCTGGACCGACGATGCTTCCAACCCGTTGTTCTTGCGTTCTTTTGGCGTACCCTTCTGGGCCCTGGCGCGTGTCTTTGGCCATGACAGCATGTTCTGGTACCGCCTGGAAGTCAGCCTGGGACGCAACAGCCTCGTCGGCACTACCGTTCGCCGCGGCCGGGTGCCCGAACACCTGCTGGCCGACGAGCACCACCAGCGCCGCGACGGCAAGAAGAACTACATCGCCACCACGGTCGGCGCGGGCTGCTGCCTGGGCGCTGCCTTGTCGCAGGCGGCCGACACCGAGGATCTCCAGGCAGCTTACGGAGTGTTCAAGGAGGAGGCCCAGAACGTCCAGGCCGATTACGCACCAGCGACGGTCAACACGGACGGCTGGGCGGCCACGCAGCAGGCCTGGCGGGCGTTGTTCCCCCTGGTGGTGATCCTGCGTTGCTTCCTGCACGGCTGGCTTTCTATCCGCGAGCGGGCCAAGCATCTGGGAGAGTTGTTCCGGACCCTGGGCGAGAAGGTGTGGCATGCCTATCACGCGCCGCAACGGCGGAGTTTCGCCCAGCGCCTGCGGCGGCTGGGAGAGTGGGCTAGCCGACATGTGAAGGCCACCTGGGTTCTGGAACAAGTGAAGAAGTTGTGTGGGCGAGCGCGGCTGTACGGTCAGGCGTACGCTCACCCGGGGGGTCACCGGACGAGCAACATGCTGGATCGGGTGATGCGGGCGATGAACCGGTACTACGAAGACAGTCAGCATTTGCATGGATCGGAGGAGGCGTGCGCGCGGCATAGCCGGGCATGGGCGTTGCTGCACAACTTCCGGCCGTGGCACCCGGCGGTGGCCCGGGCTCACGGCGGACAGGAGAGCCCGGCAGTACGGCTGAACCAGCACCGCTACCATGACGACTGGCTACACAACCTGTTGGTGTCTGCTTCGTTGGCAGGTTACCGCCGCTGAAGTACCGTCTCCCCAAAATCCGTGACGGTCAGGCTTTCTCCTCTTGAAACTTCTCGATCTCTTGCCAGAAGAGTTTCTCCAGGGCAGGCGGCAGGTCCATCATCCAGTCGATGAACCGGAAGAACTGCCGCACGTCTTCCCGACTCATCCCTCGGTTGTACAGGCCTTTGATCAGCCGCGTCTTCCAGGCCTGACGATCCGCGGGATTCTCTCTCGTCTCCAGCGTCTTTAGATGAGCCAGCACGACCACAGCGAACGGGTTCGGGTTGGCTTCCAACTCTTGCCAGTCGGGCGCATAGTCCAGCAGTTTCGCGATCGGGAATTCGATGCCTCCACGGCATCCCCAGCGGCCGTTGCCGTAATGGCTGGGCCGCCAGTCGGGATCGTCGTCCGCCAGGATCGCCAGGCTGATGACTTCTCTATCATAGCAGTCGAAGAGGCGGTAGTTATAGACGTACATCCGCTTGGGGAACTCGCTCTCACGCCAGGTCTGCACCTCGACGTGGATCAGGATCCAGTTCTCTTCGCCGCTCTTGAGCCAGACCTTGACCAGTTTATCGACCAGACGGCGGCCGAGTTCCGCCTGCGGCACGATCTTTTGCAGTTCCTTGTCGAGCATCTCGTAGCCGCAGTCCCAGGCGATATCGGCGTGCGCCAGGGGATAGAAGAAGGCCATGAACAGTTCGAAGTACTGGTCCAGCGCTTCTTTCCACGGGCTGTCGTAGTCGGTCATGCGAGCCTCCCTGTGCAGGGACTCCACGATGGCGCGCTCTGGAGCGTCGAGCCATTCCGCAGCTATAATAGCGAGTCGCGGGGCCGGTGTTCGCGGACGCGCCAGTAGGCGAGGAAAAGACGGAGGAATTAGCCACGTCAGACTCTCGGAGCGTGCAAAATATGAATCGCGACCTGGCCATCCAAATCAACCGGGAAGCGCTGAAGAATCCGCAGCGGTGGCCTCGACGTAGACGGCGATCACCTTCTCGGACAGCCTGGGCAGCACGCCGGCTTTGACCAGATAAACCAGACCGCCCCCCCCTGTCCCAGCAGTCGTTCGACGCGATAGCGACCAATGTGCGAGGGGGCGAGACCGTCCGCGCCGGCGTTGGCGGGCGAGACGGTATCCGGCGGACAAGTCGGGAAAGGGTCGGGCGGTCCGGTCAAGGTTGTGTCCCTCCGCCGAGTGGGAGAAGCCAGCCTCTCACGGTATCGCGCCGCTCAATAGTTGTCCGCGGATAACATGACAACCGATTCGCGCCGCATCGTTCACGGCTGCGTGTCCAACGGCTTTCTCTGGCAGTTCGCCCGGCTGGACGAGAAGGAGTTCGTCAAGGAATTACGGCAGTGCGGACTCTCCGAGCTGTCCGAGCTTTGCGCCGCCTGGAAATACGTTTTTTCCCGGACCCGCGAGCAAATCCTCGCTCCCGCCGCGTGATGCCCGCGATTCCCAACCGCAAGCCGACGCGATGGAAAAAACATCTCTTTTTCACTAACCACTTGCGTTCTGATGAAGTACCCGCCTAAAATGTTCGGTGATTCAGGGCGCGCAGCAGGAACTTCACCCCATCCCGCCTTTATCAATGGGGGACGTTCACGGACGACCGCCTGAGCCTGCCTCACACGCCCCGATTCCACAAGGATCCTTCCAAGGGGGGAACGCAAGATGACCGCTACGCTCGATCTGTCCGCCACGCTGCGCGGCAAACTGCACCACGTCGCTCGACGCATTCGCAATCTGCGTCTGCTTCGCGGTGTCAGTCTGCTGCTCGTCACGCTCCTCGTCACCGGAGCCGCCGCGCTGGCCGCGGATTACTTCCTCGACTTATCACCCGCCATTCGCGGCGGACTTCTCGCCGGCTGGGCTGGCCTCGGCTTCCTCGTCGCCCTGTGCGGCATCGTCCTGCCGCTGCGCCGGCCGCTCGATCCCGCCGCGCTGGCCGCCATCATCGAGGAGAAGTATCCCGAACTGGGAGAGCGTCTCACGTCCTCTGTCGAACTGACCGCGAACATCGACGCCTATCACGGCTCGCACAACCTCATCGGCCTTCTGCTTCAGGAGACCGAGGTTCGGGCCAACCCGCTCGATTTCCTGCGCACGATCTCGCCGCGCCGGCCGATGCAAATCGCCAGCCTCGCCGCTGTCGTTCTCGTCCTGGCCGGCATCGGCGCTGTCGCCTCGGGCGAGGATTTCCAGCGCCTCAGCGGCCGGTTCTTCGCTCCCTGGAATGTACCTCCCGTCGTCATTCCTTACGCCATCGACGTGACCAATCCTCACGACGTCTACGTCAAGCGCGAAGATTCCGTCACGATCACCGCCGTCCTGACGCGAGATCATAAGGACGTGACGCTGCCCCGGCGGGCCACACTTGTCCTCACCGACGTCGATACCGGCGCGACCCAGAAGTTGCCGATGTTCCCGGACAGCGAGACGACCTTCTCGCGCCCCATCGAGAAAATCCGCAGCAGTTTCACCTATCGCGTCGAGTCCGGCGACGCCGAAAGCAGCCGGCATAGTGTGACTTCCGTCATTCCCGTCGAACTGAGCGCCAAGAGTCCGCTGATCGCGCCGCTGGCCCCCGAGTACGCCCGCAAGGTCAACTACGAGAACCCCGGCGTCTATGGCCTGTCCCCCGTCAGCGCCCTGCAGCACAGCAAGATCCAGTTCGCGTTCAGCTTCACCCGCCCCGCCGTCAAGGCGACGCTCTACATCGGCGAGCCGGAAGAACCGCGGAACGAGAGCAACAAGGGCAAGGCGAAGAAGGCACCGAAGCCGGAGATTGCCGTTCCGCTCGTGCTGAGCGCCGACGGCATGACCGCTCTGCTCGATAGGCCGCTGGCGGGCAATTTCACCTGGCGGCTCGCTCTGGAAGCCGAACATGGCATCAAGACGGCCTACGATGCCCAGAACGTGCAGATGATCGAACACACGGCCCCGGCCATCGAATACACCGGCAAGAACGACCTCCGCAGCGCCAATGCGAATGACCGTATCCCGGTTCGCTTCAGCGCCAAGGACGAGGTTGCCGTCATGAAGGCGGCCATCGAATATCGCATCGGCGACAGCAAGACGGCGAGCATCCTGAGCGACCCCGTCACACTGCGCGATGTCGCGACGAAGAAGGTGACGGCGGACCACAAGTTCGCCATGACCGGCAAGGTCAAGCCGGGCGACATGCTCTCCTATCGCATCCGCGTCGAGAACAACCGCGATTTGCCCGAGTTGGGCCTGAAACCGCTGGTGAGCTACTACCCGGCCGAGGACAAGTGGCTGCGGATCAAGATTGACAGCACCGCCAAGCCGCTGATCGAGTCGGAAGTCCTCGCCCAGCGCGACGACATCAACGGCCGGCTGGAAGCCATCAAGCGCGACCTGTCGGTCGAGAAACGGCAGGCTTACAAGGTGCAGCAGGAGTCGCGCACCGACCCGAAGCTGTCGGCCGAACACAAGGAAATGCTCGACCAGATTCAGAAGAATCATCGGTCCAGCACACGCGACCTGATCCGCGTTGGCAACGACGCCGCCGACACGCCCGCCCTGCAACCGCTGGCCGAAAAGGCGTTCCGCGTGGCCGACGAGGAACTGAAACGGGCCGATGGAGAGTTGACTGACACCCAGCGCGCCAAGGTCGCGGAGAAACGGCTCGCCGAACTCACCAAGGTTGACAAGGACCTCGAGGCCGCCATCCGCAAAATCGAGGAAATGCAGAAGGACAACCAGAAGCTGGCCCAGGAGCGGATGGATCAGTTGCGGCTCGAACAACTCGCCGACCGCCAGCAGGATCTCGCCAAGAAGGCCGAGGAACTGGCCCAGAAGGACCCCGTCAAGGACCCGAACGCCGCCAAGGAACGCGAGCAACTCAAGCGCGATCAGGAGCAGGTGGCCCGCGAACTGCAGCAACTGGCCGATCAGAGCGAGGAACTGAAGAAGTCGCTCGAAGCCGCCCGCGCCGATCAGGCCCAGCAGCTGGCCGACAAGGCCCGCGAACTCGCTCAGCAACAGCGCGAACTGGCCAAGGCCGAGACCGAAGCGAACAAGGATCGCCAGCAGGAGCGCTTCGCCGAACTGGCGAAGAAGCAGGAAGAACTGGCGAAGAAGGCCCAGGAGTTGGCCAAGGAGACGCAGCAGCCGGCCCAGACCGCCCGCGTCGCGCCGCTGAAGCCGGAAGAGGCCCAGAAGGCGGCCGAGGCCCTGAAGAAGGGCGAGCCACAGGAGGCCGCGCAGCGCCAGGACAAGAGCGCGATGGAACTGGAGCGTCTGGCCGCGGACCTCGACCGGGCGGTGAAGCTGGCCGACGATCCGCGTGAAGCGGCCCGCCAGCTCGCCAAGCTCGAAGAGGACCTCAAGAAGAACCTGGCCAACGAGGTCAACAAGAAGGACGCTGACAAGCCGCTGGCCGACCGCGTCAAGCCGCTCCAGCAGGAGCAGCAGGCCATCGCCGAGGCGGCCAGGAACCTGTCGATTCCGCCGCAAAACAAGGAAGCCGAGAAGGCACGCCAAACCGCGATCGACAAGGCAAACGAGGCGGCCGAGGCGATCAAGAAGCAGGACCCCGCCCAGGCCGACAAGAAGATCGAGGAGGCCCGGGAAGCGCTGCAAAAGCTCGCGAATGAACTGCCCGATCTCAACCGCCGCAAGCAGGAGGCCCGCGCCCAGGCCGAACAGTTGAAGCGCGAGCAGGATGAGGTGGGCCGGCAGATCGAACAGGCGCTGCAGCAGGCCGCGAAGGCGGATCCGAAGTCGCAGCAGGCGAAGGAGCAGCTGGAACGTCAACTCGACGACGCGGCCCGCAAACAGGCCGACATCGCCGACAAGCTGGCGAAGCTCGATCCCGCCAAGCAGGAAGAGCGCAAAGAGAAGGCCGAACAGGCGGCGGACCGTGCGCTC
>JBBSDR010000412.1:0-6248 GCA_038240465.1 Gemmatales bacterium | reverse complement strand
GGTAAGGCGACCGGCAAGAGGTGAATTACCCGGTGGGACAGGCGTCTCGCCTGTCCGGACAGGCGAGGCGCCTGTCCCACCCGGGATGTTTGTACCTGCCGCTCGCCTAACGGATCAGCCGTGATCCTGCTGAAGCGCCTGGTTTCTCCCGGCGAGGGAAGGCGGCGGGGATGGACCCCGCCGCTCGCCCAGTCACTGAAGTTCGACGAGGATCAGGCAGTCATTTCGAGGAAGTTCTTGAGCAACCGCGGCCCCTCGATGGTGAGAAAGCTCTCGGGGTGAAACTGCACGCCATGCAGCGGCCAGGAGCGATGGCGCACTCCCATGATCTCGTTTTCATCCGTCCAGGCGCTGACGATAAAATCGGGATTGTTCCACGTCTCGCGGCGGATGACCAGGGAGTGATAGCGCGTCGCCTCGAACGGATTTGACAGACCGCGAAAGACTCCCTGTCCGTCATGATGAATCGGCGACGTCTTGCCGTGCATCACACGATAATTGCGGATCACCTCGCCGCCGAAGACGTGGCCGATGCACTGATGGCCGAGACAGACGCCGAGCGTCGGCACCGACGACGCGAAACGGCGCAGCACCTCGTTGCTGATGCCGGCCTCGCGCGGCGTGCAGGGACCGGGCGAGACGATCAGGTGGCTTGGCTTCAGCGCCTCGATCTCCGCGAGCGTCACCTGGTCGTTGCGGAAAACGCGCAGGTCGATCGAGGCATCGATCTCGCCGAAGCGCTGGACGAGGTTATAAGTGAACGAGTCGTAGTTGTCGATCAGTACGATCATGCTATCCGCTCATTGGCGTGCTGCGCTTTCCCTCGGTATTCTAGCGAGATACACGCCGAACTTCTCGCGTTACGATGTGTCCCTTCTTCGAGAAGGAGGTGGACATGCTGGCCTGCGTGGATGTGGACTATCGAGACGACAGGGCGCTGGCCGCCTGTGTGCTGTTCCGCGACTGGACCGACGCCGCTCCGGCAGGCGAAGTGGTTCGGCTCATCGAACATGTCGAACCGTACGTTCCGGGCGAGTTTTACAAGCGCGAACTGCCGTGCTTGCTGAGCGTTCTCGCCGCCGTGGCCGAGCCGCTCGATGCCGTCATTGTCGATGGCTACGTCTGGCTGAAGGACGAGCAGGCGCCCGGGCTGGGCGCCCATCTGTTCGAGGCGCTGGAGCGCAAGGTGCCGGTGATCGGCGTCGCCAAGACGCGCTTCCTCAGCGCCCTCGCCGCCAGGCCGGTCAAGCGCGGCGACAGCGAGCGGCCGCTATATGTGACGGCCGTCGGCATCGACGTCGAGGAGGCAACCCAGCGAGTTCAGCAGATGCACGGCGTGTATCGGCTGCCGACTCTGTTGAAGCGCGTCGATCATCTCTGCCGCAACTCGTGATTGCGGCTTGGCGGGTGGCCCGCTAACCGCTAAGCCGCAAGCGGCAAGACAGACTCATCCCAGACGATAGAAGCGAACCGCGTTGTCGTGGAAGAGCTTGCGCTGCTCCTCGTCCTTGCGCTCGCGGACAATCGTTCGCAGCGCATCGACCCACTGCCGATAACTCGCGACCTGCGTGACAACCGGCCAGTCGCCGCCGAACATCACCCGCTCCGGACCGAACACTTCCAGCGTGTGATTGACGATCGGCGCCAGTTCCTCGACCGTCCATTTGTCTTTCTTCGCCGAGACGATGAAGCCCGACACCTTGCCGACGACGTTCTTCTTCTTGCCGATCTCCTCCATGCCCTTCTTCCACTGGGTGCGGTCCTTCGATTGAACGTCGCCATTGCCGCAGTGATCGAGGATGAATCGCGTGTCGGGACAGGCGTCGATCAGCCTGGCCGCGTCGTCCAGATCGGTGTTGCGCATGCACAGGTCATAGCTCAGGCCATGAGTGCCGAGCAGGCGAACGCCGGCGATGAACTTCTTGTCGAGACAGTAGCCCGCCGGCGTTGTCGGGACGTGCAGCACCTGGCGGATGCCCTTGATGTAGGGGCTGTCTCGGAACGGCTTGATGTAGGCGCCGAACTCGGCGGACGCGGGCCGGCCGCCGACGACCGCCGCGACGGTCGGAGTGCCGCCCTTCTTGCACAGTTCGATCAGGAACTCCGCCTCCTGTCCTTCCTGCTCCGGATCGACGTCTACTTCCATGTACACCGCCTTGACGACCTTCGCCGGCGGCATGAGCGACGATTTCGCCAGTTCGCCCGTCGCCGCCAGGTAGTCCTCCATGACGAAACTGCGATCGAGGACGCTGTCCTTCTTCAGCCACGGCAGGCGAAACTTCTTCAGGTCCCAGAGGTGCTGATGCGTGTCGACGATGGGGAAAATCTTCTGCTCCTCGGCGCGCAGCGAGGCAGAGCCGAGAGCAACTCCAGCGGTTGCCTTCAGAAAAGTCCGGCGGTCCAGTGTACGAGTCATGGTGAGTACCTTTCGTTGAGCGTTCGTTATTCCATCACCTCGGCCAGAGTGACGAGACGACTTTTCTCTTTCAGGGATTTCGCGCCCGCATGGATGATGGCCGTCACTTCGAGGATCTCGCGATGCGGCACCGGCTCCTTGCGCGTATGGATCATGCGGCGAAACGTGTCGGCCATGCGGAACATCTCGTAGTGATGGCCATACCAGAAATCACCCTCAATGGCCGGACTGAAGCGATAGAGCCGCTTCGCGAAATGCACCGACGTCTCACAGTAGAAGCCGACGAGGTCGGGCCTGCCGTACCAGACCTCCGCCGGCATGCGATCGGTGTAGGTGACGAGACCGTGCGCCGTGCTGTTGCGCGCGTAGAGACTGACGGCCTCGACGCCGGGACCACAGAGCGTCATCACCGTCCACACCGGATGCTGGCCGTAGACGAACCAGCCCTCCGGCGAGTAGCCGCCGGCCATCGAGGCGATGACGTATTCGAGCGGCCCGAACTCCTTGGCGTCGCGCAGACGCAGGGCGTGTTCCATGCCGAACTCGTGACGGAACAGGCTCGACGACATCAGCGGCGCCTTGTTCTTGCGCGCGAACTCGAGGATCTTCTTCGTGCCGGCCACTGTCCCGCCGATGGGCTTGTCGCAGAACGTCGGCAACCCCTTCGCCAGACCGGGAGCGACAAGGTCGAAGTGGTCCTCGCCGCGTCCGGAAGCATCGCCCATCCAGACGGCATCGACGTTCTCGACCAGTTCTTCGAGCTTGCGCGCCACCTTGACTCCGGGAAACGCCTCCGCATATGCCGCGCCAACCGTTGGGTCCGCATCATAATAGTGAGTGATGCGCGTGTCGGGAAACGGCAGCACGTCGAAGTTATAGCGCGGATTGCGCGTGACCTCGGCGAACATCTTTGCCGAGCCGGGATCGAGATACTTCTTGACGGCGTCGAGGTTGACGGTGGGGTGGAAGTATTGGGCGAAGTGCCAGGTATGGCCATTGGTCTTTTGCGGTTTGCCGCCGATGCTGGCCGAGACGACGCCGATGCGATAGACCTTGTCCGGCTCGGCCGCACGAAGGCCCGTCGAGCCAAGGGCAAGTGCGCCGGCGGCGAGGAGGTCACGTCGGGTTGGAGAGTGCATGCGTTGAATCCTTCTGACGAGGACGGCGAAAAACGAGGGAACAGCAGAAACCACCCAGGACAGCGCCGCCGAGGAGAACAATCAGCCAGTGAGACTGTTCGCTCTCTGAGTCGCGCTCCGGTTCGGGTGAAGACTCGGACGGCAAGCGTTCCGGGTCCTGCCAGGGCGGCGGCACAAACAACCGCGGCGCGATGCGCTGGAGGACCGGGCTGACGGCGGCGAAACCTTTCCCATGCGAATTGTGGTCGCGGATGTAGCGCTGCAAGGCGGGGATGGCCGATTCGGCGCGGGGTCCGCGTCGTGCCAGTTCTTCCAGTCCGCCCTCGAAGTCGCGCTCGATCAGCAAGGGGATGATCTCGACATTGTCGGGATCGAGTCGCAGCACCGCCTCGATAAGGACGGTCCCCTTGCCCGGCGGAGCCGCCCGGGCGGCGCGCAGCAGGGCCGGCACGGCGGATCGAGCCTTTGTTCCCAATCCCTTCAACTGAATCGCCGCCTCTTCCCGGGTCGCCTCATCATCGAGGGCCGCGATCAGGGCGGGCAACAGCACTTCATGAGGAGGCGCGATCGCGGCCAGTGAACGCACGGCGGCGTAACGCTCCGGCCCGGCCGAGCGCTCTTTAATCAGCGCCAGCAGGGCCGGGACACTGTCGGGATGCTGAGCAACGCTCCACAGCGCCTCGGCTGCCCAGGCGCGGAGCAGCGGGTCTTGTTCCTTCAGAGCGGCTTCGAGCATCGCGATCGCCGGCTTGCCCGCCGCGCCGCTCTGGCGCAGCCCCAGGGCCGCGAACCGGCGGAGGACAGAGTCCTTGTCCCCCAGCAACGGGATGAGGGTTGCAAGGGCGTCCGGGCCGCCGATCAGCGCCAGCGCCTCGGCAGCGAGGTGTCGGGTTTCGGCGTTCGGATCGTTGAGCAACTCGCGCAGTTTCGGGAGGGCGGCCGCAGCCCCGGGTCCCACTCGTCCCAGGGCAGACAGGACGGCCTGACGCAGCAACTTGTTCTCGTCCTGAAGCCGGCTGGCGAGTGCCGTCACGGCGACCGCCGCGCCGGGACCGAGTTGCCCCAGCGCCCGTGCTGCTTCAACACACACTTCAGGGCGGTCGTCTTCAAGGGAGCGGACGAGCAGTTTGACGTCGTTTCGCCCCGCCAGAATGCGCGCCTTCAAATAAGCGATCTCGGCCGTGGGACTGATGCGATTCTCAATGGCTTTCAGGGCCGGGAGCGCCTCGGGTCCGAGCCGGAGCAAAGGGCTGCCCGCGTCCGGGTTCGAGTCCACCGTCAGGGTCTGATGGTTGACCCCGACATGTTCGATCATGGCCAGGAGAGCATTGGGATCGGCGGCGACCTGCCAGAGGGCCTCGGCCGCGGCCACCCGTACCGAGCGGTACTCATCCTCCAGGGCCGCCCGGAGTTGGGCCTTGACGGGACGCGCGCGTTCACCGAGCAGAGCGAGGGTGCGCAAGGCCGCCGCTCGCAGGTCCGCTCTGCTATCCCGGCGGCTCATGGCCGCGACGGCCGCGAGGGTCCTGTTGTCCCACTCGCCGATACAACGCAGGGCCAGCAGGGCGCCGCCGCGAACCCGATAGTGGGGATCGATCAGGAGTTTGCGGATTTCCGGGACGGCTCGACGAGCCGCCGGTCCCCACCAGCCGAGCGCGTCCAGCGCGGAGCGCCTCGCGGTGTCGCTCGCATCGGCGAATGCTTCGATCAAAACGCTCTGACTCCGGGGGTGCTGCTCGATCAACCACAGAGCGTCGGCAGCGGCGATGCGAACCCTCGCTTCAGGGGCCTGCAGCAGGGGTTCCAGTTCGGCGACCGCGGCCTTTGCCCCGGGGCCAATGGCTCCGAGGGCGGTGGCGCTCTCGCCGCGCAAAAGTGCATCGCCTTCTTGCAACATCTTGACCAGGGCCAGGACGACCTTCTGTTCGATGGACTCTTCGAGGAGCGAGCCGGCTCTTCGCGCAGGAATGACACAGCGTACCAGGGTCTCGACGACCTTGCGGCGCACGAGGAGGTTATTCTCCTCCAGCATGTCCGCCAGCCTGGGGACCACACTCCGGGCGGCAGGTCCGATGTCGCGCAAGACGTCCAGGGCCAGCAGCCGAACCTCGTCTCTCTCACCCTTGCATGCACCAATCAGTGTGGAAATAACGAGGGGATGGCGGTTGAGTTGCCACAAGGAGGCCGCCGCTTTCACGCGCAATTCGCCATCGGGGTCCTTGAGGACGCCCACCAGCGCCGGGACCACGAGGGGATGGTCCGCCGGGTTCGACAGGACGAGGCTGGAGGCTGCCTCACGCCGCTGCAACTCCGTTCCGGTCCGCAGGTTCTCCACCAACTGCTGGACAGTCGGCGGCGCGAACGGCGGTCTTCTCTGGGCCGATGCGGTCCCGGCCAGGGCGAGCAGGGCCAACACTCCCCAGCGAGCCATGATTCCTCTCCTTTCCGGACGGGACGTCATGTCGAAGCCCTCCGCACTATACTCCAGATGGCGCGGGCAGGGGCGCCGGAAACTTCCTCTTCCCTTTTCTAGTGGGGCCGCTATCGTCGTGGCATCGGGAGGGATCATGCGCTCGTTCGCTTTGCCAGCTTGCCTGCTGCTGGCCGTCGGCTGCACATCGACGGTTCCGGAACGGGTTCGCACCTACAACGCCGATGGCGTTTATCTCTTCCGCCGCGGCGACTATCGCCAG
>JBBSDR010000411.1:0-6262 GCA_038240465.1 Gemmatales bacterium | reverse complement strand
ATGGAGAAGCACAACGTCTCGCGCCTTGTGGGTGCGCCTCCGGGCTACATCGGCTACGAAGAGGGCGGCCAACTGACGGAGAAGATTCGCCGCAAGCCATATAGCGTGATTCTGCTGGATGAGATCGAGAAGGCCCATCCGGACGTGTGGAACATGCTGCTGCAGATCATGGAGGAAGGCCGGCTGACGGACAACGTCGGCCGCGTGGTGGACTTCAAGAACACCATCATCATCATGACCACCAACATCGGCGCCGAGCAGATCAATGGCCGGAAGCGGTATGGCTACAGTCAAGACGACGACGATGCCAACTACGATGCGATGAAGAGCAAGCTCAAGGACGAGATGAAGAACAACTTCCGTCCGGAGTTCCTCAACCGCGTCGATGACGTCATCGTCTTCCGCGGCCTGTCGCGGCAGAACATCGTCTCGATCATCGACATCGAACTGTCGAAGCTGTCGAAGCGCATGGCCGAGAAGGGACTCAAGCTGATCCTGACGGACGAAGCGAAGGACGTGATCATCACCGAGGGCTACAGTTCGGAGTACGGTGCGCGGCCGCTGCGTCGGGCAATCGAGCATCTGCTGGAGGACCCGCTGTCGGAGTCGCTGCTTCGCGGCAGTTTCGTCGGCAAGGATACGATCTTCGTGAAGATGCGCGAGGAGGACGAGAAGAGACGGCTGTACTTCGAGGCAGTCGAGGCGCTGGAACTGGTCGGCGCAGGTTGACAAACGCGACGATATGGTAACATGGGGTGTGAGTTTCAGAATGAGACTCACACCCCTTCGCGTTTCCGGAGCCTGTGGTGATGTACGAGCGATTTACCGACCGCGCCCGCAAGGTGATGCAACTGGCCAATCAGGAGGCGCATCGGCTCCATCACGAGTATATCGGCACCGAACACATTCTCCTCGCACTCGTCAAGGAAGGCTCCGGCGTCGCCGCCAATGTCCTCAAAAACTTCGACATTAATCTCGAGAAAATCCGCGAGGAGGTCGAGAAGCTGGTGCAACTCAGTCCCTTGACCGGCACTCCGGGCAAGCTGCCGCAGACACCGCTGGCGAAAAAGGTGATCGAGTACACCATTGAGGAAGCTCGCAAATTGAATCACGTTTATGTCGGCACGGAACATATCCTGCTCGGCCTGCTTCGCGAGCAGAGTGGTATCGCCGTTCAGGCTCTCGTGAACCTCGGCTTGCGCCTGGAAGACGTTCGCGAAGAAGTCCTCAACCTGCTCGGACCCCATCTCGAACCGGACGAGTTCTCCAGTAGTCGTGCCGCTGTGAGCAAGGAGTTGCCTGAAATGACAAACCCGAGAACCCCTGTCCTGGACAGCTTCGGCCGCGATCTGACGGTGGTGGCTTGCAACGGCAAACTCGAGCAACTCATCGGCCGGACCCGCGAGATCGAAAAGATACTGGTGATTCTCAGCGGCCTGAGTCGGCCCTGTCTCCTGCTGGTGGGCGAGGTGGGGATCGGCAAGAGAGCGATCGTCGCTGGACTGGCGACGCGGATTGCTGGTGGCGGCGTACCAGCCGGGTTTCCGATCGACCGGGTCGTCAGTCTCGATCTCGACAGTCTCCTGCTCGGGTCAGAGGGCTGGCGGCAAGCGGGCGAACGGCTGCGCGCCGGACTCAACGAGGCCTGGAGGACACACACAGCCGTCTGTCTCGGCGCTCTCCCATTACTCTTCGCCGACTGGGCGACCGGCATTGCCGGCCTTCTCCAGGCGGTCTTGCGACAAACACCGCCGCCGCTGATCGCACCCATCACCAGGCGAGAGTACCTCGATCACATCGCTCCGAACGCCGACCTGGCGAGCCTGTTCGAGCCGATCTTCGTCGAGCCGCTGTCGAAGGAGGAAACGCTTGAAGTGCTGCGCGAACAGAAGGCTCGATATGAGGAACGTCATCGTGTGACCATCGCGGAGGAGGCGCTGGACGCGGCCATCGAGCAGGCCGACTGCGTTCTGGAAGGCTGCTTGCCAGGCAAGGCGCTGCGAATGCTGGACTGGGCGGCGGGGCTGGTTCACCTGAGGACGACCATCCGGCCGCCGGACCTGAAGGAAGTGGATGTCCAGAT
The DNA here is from genome assembly GCA_038240465.1 of Gemmatales bacterium. Classification (GTDB taxonomy): domain Bacteria; phylum Planctomycetota; class Planctomycetia; order Gemmatales; family Gemmataceae; genus JBBRIK01. The sequence goes on along the minus strand of JBBSDR010000411.1, from coordinate 4,179 downwards.
CGAGCAGTTGCAGCTTGGCAAGGAGGCCGCCATTGGGGGGCAGGACTTCGACCGAGCAGCACGGCTGCGTGACGAAAGCGATCAACTCAAGAAACATCGCGAGCGCCTGGTCGCCATGTGGGAACAAAAGTCCCGCGAGTCGCGCGGCGTTGTCGATGCGGAGAGCGTTGCCGATGCCGCTGTCCGGATGAGCGAGAAGCAGGAACCGTTCTGATCGCACAGGTGACTCTTGGCGAACTACTTCCTGCTTCACGACGGCAGCCTGTTCGCGGAAATGCGAGATGCTCTCGCAGCCAGTTGGCGAACGCGATCGTTCGAGCCATGCCTTGCATTCTGTGCTGCCCAACTCTCGCGCGCCCAGGACTTCGACGCCCGCTATCACGTCGGCGAGGGCGAACCGCTCGTCAAGCAGGTCGCCCTCGGTCTGCCGTTCGACCGCAACATCTGGCGCGCTCTCACCGGCGAACTGCTCCTCTATGCCGCCGACGAGGTCCCCGAGATTCCGACCTGTCCCGATACTCTCTGCTGCCTCCTCGCCCCGGACCACTACGGCAAACCAACGGATGATCGGCCGAAGTTGGCTCCCATCCAGCAGGCTCACTTCGGCAGTCGTCCTCTCTCCTTCGGCCCCACCATCTATCGCTCCGAACACTGCGGCTTCAACGATCGCGCCGACGTTCAGCGTCTCGCGGCCTACCTGGCGAATGTCGATCCGTCGCGCTGGCAGGACTCGGACCTCACTTCGTTAAGCGACGTTCCGGAGGACGAACGCGCGGAGGAACTCGAAATCGCCCGCGAGTGGTTCCCGGCCCTGCGCGATCTCTTTCAAGGGGCCGACGCCGCCCAACAGGTCATCGTCCACGAAATCCTGTAACACCGCTGGCGTTGAGCGGATACAATTTCGCTCATGAAACCCACCCCGACTCGCGTCCGCTACGGCGTCCTGGCCTTCCTCTGCACGCTGTCGCTCATCACCTATCTCGACCGCGTTTGCATCAGCCGGGTCCAGAAGGACATCCAGGCCGAACTGCGCATCGACGATCTGGAGATGGGCTATATCTTCTCGGCATTCCTTGTCGGCTACACGCTCTTCGAGGTGCCGGGCGGACGGCTTGGCGACCGCTGGGGCGCCCGCAAGGTGCTGACCGGCGTCGTGTTCTGGTGGTCGCTGTTTACCACGCTTACCGGCTGCGTCTGGTACTTTTACCTGGGATCGACCGAGTTCATCTTCTTTCGGCTCGCCTTCGATAGCATGCTGGGGATGCTCGTAATCCGGTTTCTGTTCGGCTGCGGCGAGGCGGCTGCGTATCCAAACGTCTCGCGCGTCGTCGGCGGCTGGATTCCCTACCACGAGCGTGCCTTCGCCCAGGGCATGGTGTGGTTCTCGGCCCGGATGGGTGGGGCAATCGCGGCTGTCGTCATCGGCCGGCTTGCGAGTGTTCTGGGCTGGCGGCAGGCGTTCTGGGTGCTGGGGATGGTCGGGGCTGTCTGGGGCATCGCGTTTGTCTGGTGGTTCCGCGACCGTCCCGAAGATCAGCCCAAGTGCAATCAGACCGAGCGCGACCTGATCCGCTCGGGGCCACACTCGTTCACCGCCGAGGAGGCCGGCGCCGCTCATGGACCCATCCCCTGGCGCGCCATGCTAACGAGTCCGAACCTGTGGGTGACGTGCCTGGCCGCGTTCTCCGTCAGCTTCGGCTGGTACTTCTATCCGACCTGGCAGCCCAAGTATCTCGAAGAGGTCCACCACATCGATTTCAGCGACTCGGAGGTCGTCACCGGGTTGCCGTTTCTGTGCGGCGCGATCGGCTGTCTGATCGGCGGCCGGCTGTCGGATCGTCTCGTTCGCGGCCGGCTCAAGCGGCGCTGGGGACGCAGCCTCATCGGTTGCCTGGGATTCGGCGGGGCCGGTGTCTGCGTGATGCTCACGGGCTTTGCCACGGAACCGTGGCAGGCGATCACGCTCCTGTGCCTTGCGTTCTTCATCAACGACCTCGCCATTCCCGTCCTCTGGTCTGTTTCAGCCGATATCGGCGGCAAGAATTCCGGCACCGTCGCCGGCTTCATGAACATGGTCGGCGGCTTTGGCGGCATGATTATTCCCGTCCTGATCCCGAAATTGCTCGGGTTTCTTTCTGACTGGACCCCCGCGGAGCGCTGGCGCGTGGTCTTCATCGTGATGGCGTCGGCGTGGTTCGTCGGGGCGGCCGCCTGGCTGTGGATCGACGCCAGCAAGCCGCTGTTCCGCGATTCCGCTCATTGATCCCGAGCAATTCCTATAACAGCGGCGTAGTAAGACTGTTCCGCCGCTTGCGGCTTGGCGGAGGAACCCGCCAAGCCGCAAGCGGCAGTTTGGGAGGAGTCGCCGCCTTGCTCGGTCCGATCTTCAATCGCGAGGCGCTGACCGTTCCACGCCGGCCGCAGCACTACGCCGGCCGCGCCGCCTACCTCGGATTGCTCTGGGTCCTCGGCCTCACCGCCTGGCAGGCGACTGTCGGCTGGAACCAGACCGCGATGCTCTACGACACCGGCCGCTTCGGCCCGCTCCTCTTTCGCCTCAGCATTGTCGTCCAGCTTGTCTTGCTGCTCTTCTTCTCCGCTCTCAGCGCTGCCGGCGCCGTTGCCCAGGAAAAGGATCGCCGCACCTTCCTGCTGCTGCTGCTGAGCGATCTCAGCTCCACCGAAATCGTCCTCGGCAAGTTGTTCGGCAGCCTCTTGCCGATCCTGTTCTTCCTCGGCAGCGTCATTCCGTTCCTGATGCTGACCATCTTTCTCGGCGGCGTCGCGCCCGAGCAGGTGGCTCAGGCCGTCGTCGTCCTCCTGGCGACAACGCTTGTAGCCGGCTCGGCCGGCACGCTGGTTGCCCTGTGGCGCGACAAGACCTTTCCCGCGCTCGCCATGACGTTCCTTATCCTCGTCCTCTATCTGGTGCTGGCGCGGGCGCTGCCGCTGCTGGCCGGCACGGACGCGCCGGGCTGGCTCGAACAGGCGCGCGCCTGGGTCGATCCGTTCGAGGCGCTCGACAGCGTTCTGCAACCGCCGGCCGATCCGGCTCCGTTGCTGCCTCCCGCCTATGGGTTTGCCGTGGTGATGGCCGGCGTCGGGCTGCTGCTCAACGTCTGGTCGGTGTGGAAACTGCGCGTCTGGAACCCCAGTGGCGAGCCGCTCATGCAGCGCGAGAACGTCGAGGAAGAGACCGGCGCGGATAACGAGAAGCGCCGCAGCATCCACGCCGCTCCCGGCCCCGTCCGCGAGGTCGGCGAGAACCCGATTCTCTGGCGCGAGACGCAGACCCGCGCCTATGGCCGGCGGCCGCTGCTCGTCAAGCTCGCCTACTTCCTCGTCGCCGGCCTGATCTGCTATCCCGCACTGCGGCCCCTGTTCGGGCCGGGCCATCCCGGCTCCTTCGCGGCTGCCTATGGACTGGTGCCGCTCGGCATCCTCAGTCTGCTGCTGCTCGCCGCCCAGTCAGCCACGGCCATCACTTCCGAGCGCGATCTCGGCGCTCTCGATCTGCTGCTGGTCACCGACCTGACGCCGAAGGAGTTCATCTACGGCAAACTGGCCGGGATCGTTTACAACGCCAGGGAGTATCTGCTGCTGCCGCTCTTGCTCCTCGTCGTGTACGCCTGTTTGGATATCTTCCGTCCGGGGAGCAGTCTGCTGGCCAGGCCGGCCGAGGGAGCGGCGCATTTGCAAGTTTCGCGCAGTTTCGAGGCGTTCGCCTGCCTGACCGCCTCCGCGCTGGTGCTGATGGCCTTCACGATGTTCCTGGGCGTCCACGTCTCGCTGCGGACGATCAACAGCCGGCTGGCGATCCTCAACACGCTCAGCACGATCTTCTTTCTCTCAGCCGGCACGCTGGTCTGCGTCTATCTGATCCTCATCAACGGCCAGTTCGAGTATCAGTGGAGCAGTTTCCTGGTGTTCACCATCGCGGGCGTCGGCGGGCTGGTGTGGGTGCTGAACGGCAATCGTCCTTCGCCGGCCCTGGTGCTGGCGGGTTGGCTGTGTCCATTCGCGGTGCTGTACTGTGTCATGAGTGTGCTGGTCGGCAAGCCGGGGACGCAGGAGACGGCCGACCCGCTGATTCCCGCGGCAGTGATCGTCGCCGCCTTCGGCTTCGCGATCCAGGCCATGCGAACTCCGCTCATCAGCGAGTTCGACATCGCCCTCGGT
>JBBSDR010000410.1:0-6271 GCA_038240465.1 Gemmatales bacterium | reverse complement strand
GACGAGTTGCGCCGTCTCGATGCCGACCGAGACCGTCGCGGCCATGGCGTCGGCAAGGTGAAACTCCTCCCGGCTGAAAGGCTGCTGGAGGGGGCCGCGGTCCAGGTGCAGGACGCCGAGCCGCTGCCGGGGAGTTCGCAGAAGAGCGCAGATGATCGACGTCATCGCGCCATGAGCGACGCTGCCGACGTTGCGGACGTCCATCTCCATCTTGACGTCGGCGCAGAGCATCGACTCATTATGCGAAAAGCAGCGATCCACCAGCGTTTGGCTGTGCGTCCCCTTGTTGCGCAGCGTTGGCCGGGCCAGCGACAGGGCGCGCAGATGCAGATGGCCGGTTTCGTCGTCGGCCAGCAAGATGGCGCCGCGCTGGGCTTCAAGGACCGCGACGGCGTCGTCGAGAATCACCTGGAGCAGTTCGTCGGCCGAGGTCGCCTTGCAGACGGCGTAACCCGCGCGGAGCAGGGCGCGGACGTGCGTGTCGCGCCAGCCGCCGGTGTTGCCCGCCGGTGTGACGGTGTCGATGGCCTGTTCCCAGGTGTGCTGGGCGCTGGCCTGGACACGGATGAAACTGCCCGTTGTCTTGATGCCTATAGTGGGAGGCGAGGGAAGCGCCGGCGGCGAGGCGAAAGCCGGCGTCGGCGACTGCTCTTCCAGGGCGGCGGACGGAGCAAGAGGCGGCGGCGATTCCGGCTCGTTGAGAATCAGGCTGACCTCGACGAGGAGCCGGCCAAGGTGAATGCGATCGCCGTTCTGAAGCGTCACCTGTTTGCCGTTGACGGCTGCGCCGTTGACGAAGGTGCCGTGACGGCTGCCGAGGTCGCGCACGACCCAGCCTTGACGGGTGTGCAGCACTTCGGCGTGATGCGGACTGATGGAGGCGTCATTGAGGACGACCTCGACGCCGCTGGCGAAGCGGCCGATGCGCAACCGATTGGGCGCCTGCCAGCGAAGGCCCTCCAGTTCGGGAGAAAGGCCGACGAGGAGGATTGAAGGGGATGTCACGGGTGAGTCCTCACGAGAAGGCGGAGCTTTCCATCAGGAGAAAGATAGCACACAAAACCAACCGACGGGGCAAGCGAACGGGAACAGCCACGACGATCCTCTCTTGCCCCGGTGCCGCGCGGCCCCCTATACTCAAAACTACTCCCGCGTTCTTCCTCTTCTGCGAGATCCCAGCCATGAAATCCCTGGCAACGGCGTTTTCTCTCCTCCTGATCGGCCTCGTGCTGCTGCCGGCTCAGGAACCGAAACCCCTCACCGCCGACGCCGTCAAGGAAGTCCAGACGAAGTTCAAGACCGAACGCAGCGACATCACCAAGGGGCTGACCAAGTTCTCGCCCGACTGGCTCACCCGGGCCGACGCGCTGGCGAAGTCGGCCGACACCGCCCTTGCTGCCGGACGTCTTTTCGAGGCGCAGGACAGCTATCGCAAGGCGCGGCAGGAACTGCCCGGGGTGCCTGCGGACTTCCCGGCCAACATCGCCCGCATCTTCGGCGACTCCCGGCTGCGGCACACGCACTGGGTCCAGTGCGTCGCCTACAGCGGCGACGGCAAGGTCCTCGCCAGCGCCGGCCAGGATGGCGTCGTCAAGCTCTGGGACGCCGAAACGCGCCGCGAACTGCGGACCTTCACCGGCCATCAGGGAGCAGTCAAGGCCGTCGCCATCAGTCCCGACAGCAAGCTCGTGGCCAGCGCCGGCGACGACAAGGAGATTCGTCTCTGGGAAACCGACACCGGCAAGCCCGTCCGCCAACTCTCCGGCCACACCGAGTTCGTCACCTGTCTGGCCTTCAGTCCCGACGGCAAGCAGATCGTCTCGGGTGGGGCCGATCGCCGTCTCCGCGTCCACGACGTCCAGACAGGCAAGATCGTCCACGATCTCGCCGGCCACAACCAGTTGATCAATGCCGTCGCCTTCAGCCATGACGGCAAGCGTTTCGCCTCGGTCGCCGGCGATCGCATCGTTCGCGTCTGGGACGGAGCCAATGGCGGAGCGGTCCTCGGCATCCAGCCGCACGCGGGCAACATCTTCGGCGTCGCCTTCAGTCCGGACGACAAGGGCATCGCCACCTGCGCCGGCGACCACACCGTCAAGATCCACAACATGGAGGGCAACGAGACGGCGCGCTTCGAGGGCCACAAGGGTGCCGTCACCTGCATCGCCTTTAGCAAGGACGGCAAAATCCTCTCGTCCGGCAGCACCGATCACACCATCAAGCTGTGGGACGTCTCGACCGGCCAGAACTTCCGCACCCTTCAGGGCCACAGCGAGGAAGTGCGTTCGGTCGCGTTCAAGCCCGACAGCAGTGAGCTGGCTTCCGGCAGCATCGATCACACGGTGCGCATTTGGGACCTGGGCAACACCGATCAGTTCCGCGCCTTCGCCGGCCACAAGGGGGCCATCTGGGCCGCTGTCTTCAGCCCCGATAACAAGGCCGTCGTCTCATGCGGGGCCGACAAGTCTGTCCGTCTCTGGGACGCGAGCAGCGGCCAGCAGTTGCAGCTGCTCAACACGCACACCTCGCCGGCCACGGCTGCCCTGTTCAGTCCCGATGGCAAGACTATCCTGTCGTGCAGCGGCGACATGACGATGAAGCTGTGGAACCGCGAGGACGGCAAGGAGATCCGCACCTTCAAGGGCCACACCGCCACAGTGACGGCGGCGGCGTTCAGCCCGGACGGCAAGAAGATCGTCTCGGGCGCGGCCGACAAGACGGTGAAGGTCTGGGAGACCGACACGGGCAAGGACCTGCTGACGATCAAGCGTCATGGCGGCGTGGTCAGCACGGTCGCCTTCAGCCCGGACGGCAAGACCATCGCTTCGGGCGGAGTTGACAGGTCGATTCGCCTGTACGATGCGGCGACGGGGGAGGAGAAGCGCGTGCTGGGCGGCCACACGGCGGCGGTCAGCGCCGTGGTCTTCAGTAAGGAAGGCGGCCGGCTGGCGTCGTGCGGAGCCGATCAGCAGGTGATTCTCTGGGACGTCAACGGCGAGAACATTCCGATCAAGTTTCAGGGTCATCTCGGCATCGTCAGTTCGGTCGCTTTCAGTCCCGATGGCCGCTTCCTCGTCTCTGGCGGCGCGGATCGCGTCGTCCGCATGTGGGACCTTGTGACTCGTCAGGAAGTGCAGAGTTTCCGCGGCCACAAGGACTGGATCAGCAGTGTCGCCTATTCGCCGGATGGCCATTACATCGTCTCGGCCAGCGTCGATCAGACGGTGAAGCTCTGGGAACTGGTCGGCCGGGAGGGCGGCGGCGGTTACGGTCATGCCAAGGAAGTGCGTGCCGTGGCGATCAGCCCTGACGGCCTGTGGCTGGCGACCGGCAGCGCCGACCGCACCATCAAGCTGTGGGAACTGAAGACGGCGCGCGAAGTACGGACGATGGCGGCGCACACCGAGGCCGTGACAGCGCTGGCCTTCACGCTGGACAGCAAGCAGCTTGTCTCCGTGAGCGACGACCGGTCGCTGCGGGTCTGGGACGTGGCGACAGGCAACGAGGCGAAGGTGATCCGCGACGGCCCGGCGAGCGAGGTGCCGGTGATGCTGGCGTTGCCGGGCGGCAAGGAAGTCCGGCTCTGGGTCGCGAATCGTCTGATCGAGACCTACGACATCGTCCAGGGCAAGCAGGTGTCCTCGTGGAGCGGTCACGACAGCGACATCACAAGTTTGGCGTACAGTCCGGACGGCGAGCTGGCGGCCCTTGGCGGACCGGACGGTACAGTGCGGCTGTGGAACGCGAACATGCGCCAGTTGCTGAAGATCGCCGGCAAGGAAGGCGACCTGAAGGCGCACGAGGAGTCGCTGGCGGACCTGGGGTTCACTCCGGACAAGAAGACGCTGATCACGACGGATCGTCTGGGCCAGGTAAAGATCTGGGACCTGGCGAAGGGGACGGCGACGCACACGATTCCGGGCAAGGACCAGCCGGCGGTGTCGCTGGCGGTGAGTCCGGACGGCAAGCGTTTCGCGCTGGCGACGATGGACAACCAGGTGCGCTTGTACGACATCGCGACCGGCAAGGAAGTACGGACGTGGGACCTGCATGTGCCGCTGCAGCGGAATCGGCCGTTCGTGCGCGGGTTGGCGTTCACACCGGACAGCAAGCAACTGGCGACGGCCAACTCGAACACGACGGCGTATTTGCTCGATTGTCCGTGAGGCTGGTGCTTTTGTGATACGACGGGTGCAACGGGGTTGCTTGTGCATGGCTGCCAACAGTTGCGTGCCACCGTGCCACGCGCCTGACCCCTTTCGGAACCGCATTTGTCGATGTCACCGTATCGGGGTCAGAAGAGGCAGATAGGGGAATTGGGTGGCATGGAGGAATTGGTGCTATCCGGCGCAGCGCGCATCCGGTAACGTGGAGGAATATGCGTTTCATTCCACTGCTCCCACACCCCCCGGTGAGGAGCGGAATCGATCGCGGTGCGCAGGAGCGGAAGAAAGCAATCTGTTATTATGCGCATCGCGTCGATCCATGTCGAGAACTTCAAGTCTCTTGTAGACTTGGATCTCGATCTGGCCAAATTCACCTGCTTGATCGGTCTTAATGGCTCAGGCAAATCGACGGTCCTTCAGTTCATTGACTTTCTGGCTCAACAAGTCTGTGGAAAGATCGATGAGTGGTTGAAGAACCGGGACTGGGCCATCTCGGATCTCCGGTCGAAATTGACGGCCAAGAAGAACATCGAGTTCCGCGTCGTTCTGAAAGACGAGAATTCCAGCGTGCCGCGCAGGTGGCGCGCGACGTTCAACCCGCACCTTCTGCGTTGTACGAGCGAAAGCATCGTGATGGGAGGCTCGCTGCTGCAAGTCTCGGACGGCAAGCTTCTCATCAAATCGGGCGAGTCTCCCGCTCGGGATGAGGACGCCCAATGGTCGGAAATCCCGTTCAAGTATCAGGGATCGATCCTGTCGCAATTTCGCGAAGAGCTACTGACGCCTGAACTCGTTGAGTTCAAACGTTTCGTCGAGAGCATTCATTCGCTTGACATGCTTTCCCCACAACTGCTTCGGCAGCGCACACGCGAGGCGCAGGGATCGCTGGGACTCGGCGGAGAAAGACTGTCTGCATTCCTGCACGAACTCGGCAGGTCGGGACAGGACCGGATTACGCGCCGGCTGCGCGAGGTGTACCAGCAACTCGCCCAGCTTCGGACTCGTTCCCTCCGTTCCGGCTGGAAGCATCTCGATGTGATCGAGTCCTATGAAGGCAGCAAGATGACGACGTCGGCCCGCCACGTCAACGATGGCCTCCTCCGACTTTGTGCCATGCTGGCCGAGTTGCACACTTCCCATCAAATGGTGTTGTTTGACGAGATCGAGAACGGGATCAACCCGGAACTGGTGCAGTTCGTTGTTACCACTCTTCTGGAAGCGGAGGCCCAAGTGCTGGTGACGACCCACAGTCCGATGGTCCTGAACTATCTTCCCGACAACGCGGCCTGGGCAGGGGTGATTTATCTGTATCGAAATCGGCAAGGGCATGCGAAGTCGGTTCGCTTCTTCTCGATCCCCTCGATGGGCGAGAAACTGCGCGTGATGGGGCCGGGCGAAGTGTTCGCGGATACGAACCTTGTTGAGCTGGCCGACGAGATCGCGGCTGCTACGGAGCCGGCCTGAGATGTTCTTCCTGCTCAGCGGCGAAGGTCCGACTGACATTGGCGCCTGCCTGTCCGATATTCCTCTCTGCCAGGGGGCAGAGTTTGCAGCGGGGCCGTTGGCTCTCCTTGTCGATCAGATTGTGGCAAGCCAATGGGACTACTCGATCCTGGGAACGGATGGGGCGGTGGGTTTCGTCTCTGAAGGCCGACTGGCTGTGGAGGCAGTCGCCTTGAAGGCGGCCAGGAAATCAATCAGGCTGCCGGGAGCAAAGGTCCAGAAGGAGACGCGCTATTTCTTCAACAACGGCCGTCTCCTGGCGAAGATCGCACGGAGTATTGAAGATTCTGAAGACAAGGAGGTGATTGCCGTTCTCTTCCGGGACTCGGATGGAACGGCATCCGCAGGGCGAGGATTATGGCAGGAGAAGCGGAAGTCGATGCTGGACGGGTTCAACGAGGAATCATTTACCCGAGGCGTTCCGATGATCCCCAAACCCAAGTCGGAGGCGTGGCTGATCTGCGCGTTCCAGCAGCAAGCTTACCAGAACTGCCTGGCTCTTGAGGAGCGGTCTGGCAACGATAACTCGCCCAACTCGCTGAAAGGCGAACTGGCCTCAATCCTGGAGACGCCGCTGGACCGTGACTTGCTCTGCCGGGTCT
>JBBSDR010000409.1:0-6284 GCA_038240465.1 Gemmatales bacterium | reverse complement strand
TCATCGCTGCTGAATGCGCTCCAGCCGGAGTTGGGCCTGCGCGTCCGCGAGGTGAGCGAGGTCAACAACAAGGGCAAGCACACGACGACGAACGCGGAGTTGATCAAGCTCGACTTCGGCGGCTGGGTCGTCGATACGCCGGGGCTGCGCCAGTTTGAGTTGTGGGACATGCGGCCGGAGGAGATGGAGGGCTTTTTTCCCGAGTTGCGGCCCTTCGTGACCCTGTGCGGCTTTCCCGACTGCACGCACACGCACGAGGAGAACTGCGCCGTCAAGCGCGCCGTGTTGCGCCGACAGATCAGCGCGACGCGCTACACGAGCTATCTCGGTTTGTTCGCTGGAGAGAGTACATAGGCGGAGGGGTGTCTTGCCGCTTGCGGCTTAGCGGGTTTGAGACTCGCGTCGCCGCTTGCGGCAAACCCGCTAAGCCGCAAGCGGCAAGAAGTTATCAACCCTTCTCGATCTTCTTGATGGCCTGGTTGACGGCTTCCTTGAACCCCTTGTCCTTCTTGTTGCCCTTGCCGGTGATCGCCTCGCGCAGCGCCGGGACCGCGTCCTTGGCGTCCGGGCCGATGTTGCCCAGGGCGACAACGGCGTCATTGCGAATCGACGTGTCCTTGAGAGCTTCGATCAGGGCCGGCACCGCGGCCTTCGCATCCGGGCCAATCGTGCCGAGCGCCTGAGCGGCCTTGGCCCGCAGGAAGGCGGTCCGGTCGGTCGCCTTGGGGGCCTTCTTGTCGCCCTTTTTCGGTTTTTTGGTCCCCTCCTTGTTCTTCAGCGCATCGGTCAGGGCGGACACGGCGGGTTCGCCCATCTTGCCGAGCGAGGTGATGGCCGCGTCGGTCAATTCCTTCATGTCTTCCTTGAGCAGAGCGGCCAGGGGCGGAACCGCCAACTTCGGATCCGCCTCGATCTCGCCGAGACTCTGGGCGGCGAAACGGCGGACGTACAGGTCCTTGTCGCTCTTGAGGGCCGTCACCAGGGCGGGACCGGCCTTCCTGGCGTCCTTGCCGAGTTCGCCAAGTTTCTTGGCCGCCTCGCGGCGCATGTCCGAGTCGGGACTCTTCAACTGCTTGATCAGTGCATCGATCGCCGCATCGTTTTCATCGGCATGTCCGGCCGAACCCGTCAAAGCGATCGCGCACACCAGGAGCCATTTGCCCAGCATCTTCATCGAAGTTATCTCCGGAATCGTCAGGTAGTCGTTCTGGTAGTTCAACCCGCCCCGGGCCGATTTGTTCCGCTGCTCACCGATAATCCGACGCTGGCAGGTGAGTGGTGGTTCCATGAACGCGATTGAAAACCCTTGCCCTGGGGCAGGGTCCATGCCACGATAACAGGGCATCGAAGCAATCCGATGGGGGGAGCATGAGCGTGCAATCGACACCGAGAGCCTGTCCTGGTCCAGCAACACGGCGCGAGTTCTTACGGGCTGGGCTGCTGGCCCTGGGCGGCCTGCAACTGAGCGGCGTCCTCGCCGCCCGTGCCGCCTCGGGTCAGGAGAGCAAGGACTCGGCCATCATCCTGCTCTACCTGCACGGCGGCCCGTCGCAGTTGGAGACGTACGATCTGAAGCCCGACGCTCCGCTCGAATATCGCAGCGTCTTCAAGCCGATCGTCAGCCGCGTCCCTGGCATGAGCCTGTGCGAACACTTTCCGTTGCAAGCGAAGATCGCCGACAAGTTCAGCCTGATCCGCTCGCTGCATCACACGATGAACAGCCACACCGATGGCGGCATTGAAGTGCTGACCGGCAAGACGCCCGCAACTCCCGATCCGACCTCGACGTCGATCGGCAGTCATCCCGACATCGGCTCCATCGCCAGCAAGATGCGCGGCGAGCATGCCGATGGTCTGCCGCGCTATGCCGCCATTCCGAACAGGCTCTACATGACCAGGCCGGCCTACCTCGGACTGGAGCATGGAGCCTACGCAGTCGGTGATCCCTCCCTGCCCAACTACTCGCCGCCGAGTCTGCGACTGGCGGCCGGCGTCGATGGCCAGCGACTCGAGGACCGGCGCGGGCTGCGCGATCAGTTCGATCGTCTGCGCGGCGGCCTTGATGCGAGCGGCCAGATGGAGGGGACGGACCGTTTTCGCGATCGGGCCTTTCAGATGCTGACGAGCAACCGCACCGCCCGGGCCTTCGATCTGGACAGGGAAGATCCGAAGTTGCGCGATCGTTATGGCCGGCATCTCTGGGGACAGTCGCTGTTGCTGGCGCGGCGGTTGGCCGAGGCGGGGACGGCGGTCATCACCGTCTACATCGACACACCGAAGACCGGACAGGAGTTCACCAACTGGGACGATCATATCCTCAACGCGGGCCGTCCCGGCCACTTCGCCGAGTTCATGGCCCGGCGACTGCCACCCCTGGACCAGGCCCTGTCGGCGCTGATTGCCGACGTGTTCGATCGCGGACTGGATCGGAAGGTGCTGACGGTGGTGTTGGGCGAGTTTGGCCGGACGCCGCGCTTGAGCAAGAGCGCGTCGGGGGTGGGCCGCGATCACTGGCCGGACGCGATGTCGGCCCTGGTGTCCGGCGGCGGGCTGCGCATGGGCCAGGTCATCGGCGCGACCAATGCCAGGGCCGAGTATCCCGTCCAGCGGCCACTAACGCCGAAGGACCTGCTGGCGACGATGTATCAGCACCTGGGCATCGATCCGCGACACACTTTTCTCGATCCGTCGGGGCGGCCGATCCCGATTCTGAATGAGGGCGAGCCGATCGAGGAACTACTGTAACTTGCTTGTACCCGAGGCTGACCGCATGAACCCGATCATCGCGCGTTTCACCGATGCTCCCTGGACGCGCCGCCAATTGCTGCAAGGCGTTGGCTTCGGCGCGCTCGGACTCGGCCTGCCGGAGTTGATGCGCCTGCAAGCCGCACCGGCGAAACGGGCGAAGTCGTGCATCCTCCTCTGGCTCTTTGGCGGTCCCAGCCATATCGACATCTGGGACATGAAGCCCGACGCGCCGGTCGAGTATCGCGGCGAGTTCAAGCCGGTCGCGACCTCCGCCCCCGGTATCCGCCTGTGCGAACATCTGCCGCGAACCGCTCGTTTCGCGCATCATCTGGCGCTGGTGCGCTCCGTCACCATGAGCGGTCTCGTCATTGGGGACGGCGATCATCATGCGGATACCTTCTACATGCTGACCGGCCACAAGCCGGACCGGAGTTTCTTTACCGAGAGCATCAACCGCAAGCCGAAGAATGATGACTGGCCCTTCCTCGGCTCGGCCGTATCGTGGCAGCGATCCTCGACGCGCAACGAACTGCCGGGCGTGGTGCAGTTGCCGGCCCGGTCGGGCGAGATCACCGGCTACGTCAATCCCGGCCAGTTCAGCGGTTTGCTCGGTCCCGCGCACGAGCCGTTCATGGTTCGAGGCGTCCTCGACAAACCGCACGAATTGACCGTGCCGCAGTTCGCCTTGCCCGCCGAGATGGACCTGCGCCGGCTCGGCGACCGCCGCGATTTGCTCCGCCGGCTCGACACCTGGCAACAGAGTGAGAGCGGCAGGGTGCATGATGTCCACCATCAGCGAGCGCTGGAGGTGCTGACGTCGAGTCGTGCGAAGCGGGCGTTCGACCTGAGCCTGGAGCCGCCCGCGACGCGCGACCGCTACGGCAACGACATCAACGGCCAGAGCGTGCTGCTGGCCCGGCGCATGGTCGAGGCCGGCGTCCCTTTCACCAGCGTTCACTGGATCGGCAAGACCATCGAGGGCGCGTTCATCTGGGATACGCACGGCAGCAATTTCAAGGTACTCAAAACGGTGCTGCTGCCCGCCTTTGACGCCTGCTTCTCGGCCTTGCTGCACGATCTGGAGGATCGTGGCCTGCTCGACGAGACGCTGGTCGTGGTGATGGCGGAGATGGGCCGCAAGCCGCGCATCGGCGATCCGCGCAGTGGCGGCGACCGGGGCAGCGGCCGCGATCACTGGATTCACTGTCAGACGGTGCTGTTCGCAGGCGGCGGCATCAAGGGCGGACAGGTGTTCGGCTCATCGGACAGGGTGGGAGCGTATCCGGCCGATCAGCCGGTGCATCCCGAGCGGCTGGCGGCGACGATGTATCACGCCCTGGGAGTGCCGGCGGATGCGACGCTCCGCAGCCGCGATGGCCGGCCGATGGCGCTGCTGGAAGATGCCCGGCCCTTGCCGCTGTTTTGACTTCCGTCCCCTGTTGCCGGTCGCAATCGTGAACTCGTTCGTAAACAAGACGTTGAACTTCCCCATGAGGAAACACCGTGTGCGTGGTGCTGGAGTTCTTGAAGTGACCGTAAATCCCAGGGTTGGTGGGGGAGAGTTGAGATAGTATCATACCCCGATCATTCCAGGATCGGAGGCTCACGATGAAGTTTTATTACGGGACGGCGCTGCTGGTCTGCGTTTTTGCACTCGGCGCCTACGCCGTGAACGACAAGCAGGTGCAACCGAAAGCTCCTGCGCAAAAAGACTCCGCCGCGATCCCCAATGTGGATAAGGGCGACATTCCGCCTCGATCGGGAACCGCGGACGATAAGCCGCGGACCGCCTCGCCGGAAAGCATCGAATACCTGCAAAAATTACGCAAGCGAACGCCTTTCGGCACCAAGGACTTCGACCTGGCGGCATTGCGAGCGGGCATGGGATCGCGCCGCGAGCCGAGTATCAAAGGCGTCAAGCTCATTCGCGTGAAGATCGGCGATATCCCCTGTGAATGGGTCCTGGCCCCCGGCGCGGACCCCGATCTGCGGCTGCTGTATCTGCACGGCGGCGGCTTTGTCTCGGGGTCGGGCGGATTCTATCTCACCCTGGCGGCACACCTGTCGGCGGCGGCCAGGTGTGCCGTGCTCTTGCCCGACTACCGGCTGGCGCCGGAACACCGCTTCCCCGCCGGGATTGAGGATTGTGTCCGCGCTCACGAATGGATGATCGCAAACGGTCCGTCCGGCCCCGCGCCTTCCCGGGCCACCTTCATTGCCGGGGATTCGGCCGGCGGCAGCCTGACGCTGGCGACCCTGCTGGCACTGCGCGACCGCAAGAAGACGCTGCCGGTATGCGGAATCCCCCTGTCGCCGACCACGGATTTGACACTGGCGAGCGATTCCCTGAAGACCGTCGATGATCCCATCATCAGCGCGAAAACAATGCCCGTGTTCCGCGATCATTATCTGGGGAAGACCGATCCCAAGGACCCGCTGGCCTCACCCGTGTTTGGCGACTACCGCGGCATTCCGCCTCTGCTGATTCAGGTCGGCGAATACGAGATGCTCCGCGACGACAGCGTCCGCGTGGCGAAGAAGGCGCGCGCGGACGGAATCAAGGTGAAACTCGAAGTCTGGCCGGGCATGTTCCATGTCTTCCAGTCCCATGAGCCGCTGCTTCCTGAAGCCAAAGAGGCCATCGATCATATCGCCGATTTCATGCGCTCGTCGCTTCGCCGGCGATAACCCGCGGCGAATCGAAGGCGTCAGACACCGGCATCATCCGCCATTGACGAGCGTGGTCGCACATCCTCGTCTCGCATGCGGATCTCCCTCCGCTTGTTTAACGACAAAGCTCGGCAGCCGACTCGCGCGGACACGGCCCTGAAGTTCGATGAACAAGCTCGCGTGGCCGGACACGAGAAACAGCACAGGACGAGTCTCCAGGGAGGAAGTGACGTTTCTCGCAGTCCATCAGCCCGCGCGTCGAGATCCGGAAACCTCCGCATCCAGCGGCCCCCTGTGAAAAGGCTTACTCGATGTCCCGCCCGACTTTCTCGCGGTATTTCGTCCTGGCGCTGACGACGACCATGGCCGTCCTGCTCTACCTGGACCGCGTGTGCATCTCGACGGCAGCGGACGACATTAGCGCGGAACTGAAGCTCGACAAGGAACAGATGGGAATTGTCTTCGGCGCCTTTTCCCTGGCCTACGCCCTGGCCCAGGTCCCGGCCGGCTGGCTTGGAGATCGGCTTGGCGCGCGCCGCATGCTGGCCCTCTGCGTCGTCGCCTGGTCGCTGCTGACTGCCCTGACCGGGGTGGCGACGGGATTGTTCTCGCTTATCTTTCTGCGTCTGTTATTCGGCCTGGCCGAGGCGGGCGCGTATCCCATCGCCGCCCGCGTCAACAGTCTGTGGATTCCGTTTCAGCGCCGCGGTCTGGCCAACAGCATCATCTCCCTGGGAGGCCGCACCGGAGGCGCGATTGCCCCGGCCCTGACGGCGACGCTCATTGTGGCCTGGGGCGACTGGCGTCCGGTCTTCGGCGTCTATGCGCTCCCCGGCTTGTTGTGGGCCATTGTCTTCTGGTTGTGG
>JBBSDR010000408.1:0-6301 GCA_038240465.1 Gemmatales bacterium | reverse complement strand
GGATTGGCCGCCAAGCCGCAAGCGGCAAGAAAGAAACGCTCAGCGCCACGCAAAGACGATGTCGGGAAGCAGCACGATCATCATCATCGTGGCGAGGATGAACAGCGGGCAGATGAGGAAGTACAGCTTGCTCCAGTCCCACTTCAGATGCATGAAGATCGTCGCGACGCAGACGGCCTTGATGACGGCGACAACCATGATAATGCTGGCGCTCTGGACATTCTGTCCCAGCGTTTCGCGGACGACGAACGACAGGCCCGTGCAGACCGACAGGACGCCGAAGATCACCAGGTACGTCTTGACGTTCGGTCCGGGATGGGCAACGGGTTCGTGAGTTTCGGTCATGGATACTCTCCGTGGAGGGCTTCGCTGTCACACCAGGTATAAGAGCGGAAACAGGAAGATCCACACGATATCGACAAAGTGCCAGTAGAGGCCGGTCAGTTCCAGGGTACTCTCGTGGTCCTTCGGATTCAGCTTCCCTCGCATTCCCATGACGAGGATGATGGCCAGCACGACAAGACCGCCGAACACATGCAGGGCGTGGAAGCCGGTCATGGCGAAATACATTGACGCCCACATGTTGCCGTAGGGAATCGTTGGCGACAGGTGCAGTTCGGGATACTTCTCGATGATTTCGTTGACTCGCTCGCCAACTTCTGGAGGACTGAGCTGGCGAATGTGTTTCGGGTCTTCCGGAGTTGGAGCCTTTTCGATCATGTCTCGCTCTAACCGCGCGACTTCGGGATATTCTTTCTCCCGCTCCTTCCGCAACTCTTCCAGTTGCTGATCGTGTTCCATTTTGAGCTTCTTGATTGACTCCGCGGCATCAGTCGCATCAGAGGATTTCTCCTCGTTGAGTTTTTTCAACTCGACAGCCTGCTTCTTCTTCAGGGCAGTGAAGGGTTCCGCGAGTTGTTCGCGAATGCGCTCGACGTAGCGGCGCGACGAGCCATGATACTTGCGCTCCTGCTGCAGGTCCATCCCGGGCAGCGCTTCGCCAATGTGGCTGGGTAAGATGTCGTGGGCGAACTTCGAGTTGTATTCGTAAGCCTTGACGCCAAGGAAGACGATTCCGAGGGCGAGCGTCACGCCGACGTAGAGCGTCGCCTTCTTGACCTCGTTTTTCGCGAGGTAGTAATGGGCGAGGACGATGGTCAAGCTGCTGACGATCAGCACGAAGGTGTTGCCGGCGCCGATGGCCTCGACGAGATGGACCTGATGAGGAGCCGGCCAGTGGTCTCGTTCCTTGACGATGAAATTGCCGGTGTCCTTGTCCTTCTTGATGGCCCCCAGCTCATCGGTCTCATAGCGGACGATGGGCGGCGAGCCGTTGCGGATGAGCATGTACGTCCCGATCAGGGCCGTGAAGAACATGATCTCCGTGACGAGAAACAACCACATCGCCAGCTTGCCGTTGGGCAGCGGCAAACCCATGTGAACGCGGGGGTCGTCTTCGTGATGTTCTTGCGTCATGTCAACGATCACTCGCTTGATAACCAACCCCGCGCTTGCGCTCGGGTCTAGTAGGGAAACAGGCGATCCATCAGCAGCAGGGCGAGCAAGCCGGGCAAATACGCCAGCGAGGCACGCAGCACACGCCGGGCATCCTCGACGGAATGGGAGCGCGTGAAGTCGGACGCCCGCGCCAGAAAGACCAGCCCCAGCGCCAGCGAGCCGAGCAGATACAGCGGTCCAGCCGATCCCAGCAGCACCGGCACGAAGCTGACCGGGACCAGGGCGAGCGTGTAGTGCAGCATGTGCCGTCCCGTCAGCCGGCCATCCTCATCGACGACCGGCAGCATCCGCAAACCGGCCCGGGCGTAGTCCTCGCGATAGATCCAGGCAATGGCGAGGAAGTGC
This sequence comes from Gemmatales bacterium, assembly GCA_038240465.1. GTDB lineage: Bacteria > Planctomycetota > Planctomycetia > Gemmatales > Gemmataceae > JBBRIK01. Next base: position 4,438 of record JBBSDR010000408.1, on the reverse strand, counting down.
GGCACCTGCCAGAGGAAGACGATCCCGAACAGCGCCCACGCCTCTGCATCGATCGTGCCGCTTACCGCTGTCCAGCCGATGACCGGAGGTAACGCCCCCGGGACCGCGCCGATCAGTGTGTTGAACGTCGTCTTCCTCTTGAGGGGCGTGTAGACGCCAACATAGGCGACAAAGGTAAAGCTGGCCACCAGGGGAGTACAGGCCTGTTTCAAGGTAACGGCCAGGTAGACGATGCCGAATATCCCCAGTATCGCGCCGAACACGAGCGCCTCGATTGGCTGCATTCGGCCGGAGGGAAGTGGGCGTGTCTCGGTCCGGCGCATCAGGCCATCGCTGTGGCGTTCGAGCAGTTGGTTGAGCGCGCTGGCCCCGCCGGCGACAAAAGCCGTGCCAAGGACAGCGTGCAGCAAGACAAGCGGCTCAATCTGGGGACCCGCCGCGAGCAGGGCGCCGGCCGCGACGGTGAACAGCACCAGGACGGCGACGCGCGGCTTCGTCAGCGCCACATAATCGACCAGGCGCGAGCGCGTCAGCACGACGGCAGCCGCGGGGACGGCAGGGGCTTCCGGACAGAGGACGGCCGATTTCATGCGACGCCCTCCAGCACACCCTCGCGCCGTGGCGCGGAGACAGAAGCCGGCGTCTCGGTTCGGCGAGCAAGCAGGGCCAGCGCGACCGTCGTCGAGAACAGGAGCGTGCCGAAGACGAAATGCAGTGTCCGCACAATGGCCGAGCCGAGCGAGAAAGGCAACTGCTCGGGCAACATGTAATTGCCGAAGCGCATCATCCACGCCTCGACGCCGAGCATCACTTGAAAGGTCAGCACGGCCATCAGGACGCGACCCAGCCAGCGAACCCGCCGATCCCAGTTCGCCTCTTCCCGCAGCGCCATCAGCAGCCAGAGGATAGCGCCGAAGACGGCGAAGGCGAGCAGGAAATGCAGCCGTTGCGCCAGGCGCGGATGACTGTGCCGCACGATGGCGCCGAAGATGACTTGCACATAAACGAGGGCGCACACGCCGAGGGTCATCTTCCGCAACCGGGGCGAGCGAGCCAGGCTCGAAGGTGAGTTCCACCAGGCGGACGTCCAAAGGGCCAGCCCGACGAGCAGGGCGAAGACTAGTTGCGCGAAACAGCCATGAATTGTGGCCAGGTCGATGCCGTAGCTCACATGGAAGTGGACACGCAGACCGCCGAGGACGCCTTGCAGGCTGACACCGACAAGAGCCAGGGTCCCCAGCCACTTCATCCAGGCTCGCCGGTCAGCGATCCAGAGCCAGGCGCACAGTACAATCGACATCAGCCCGATGAGCCAGCCGGCAGCGCGGTGCGAGTGTTCGAGTACATATAGGTGAACGGCGTAACCCTGCCGTTCGGCTTCGGCGACGAGGTCGGCTTGCAGCAGGTGCAGGGGTTGCCTGAGTCCAGACTTGTCGGCCATGCCAGCGCGAAGCGTCGTCACGAGCGAGCCGAGGACGAGTAGCCCCAGCGTGGCGCAGACCGTCAGCACGGTCCAGCGATGGAGCCAGCGAGGAGCGTCAGGTGTTGGTATTGCGGGATCGGTCATCGTGTGAGTGTCGATTGATGATTGATGATTGATGATTTGAATCCTCTTACAAATCGACAATCATCAATCATCAATCATCAATGTACATGAACCGGGGCCGTTTCGCCGGACCGGGCCGGATCGAACTGCGGCTGATAGTCCTCGCCCTCGCCTTCGGGCAGAGCGGCATATTCGTAGGGTCCGCGATAGACGACCGGAATCGTGTCGAAGTTGCCGTGCGGCGGCGGCGACGGAGCGCTCCATTCCAGCGTGTTCGAGTGCCAGTGATTGCGCTCGACCTTTTGGCCCCTGAACAGGCTCAGGAAGAAGTTGACCAGGAAGATCAACTGCGACAACCCGAGCAGGATGGCGCTCACCGTCATGAAGATATTCAACGGCTGCACATCATCCAGCCAGGCGTACTGGGTCGAGTCGGCATACCGGCGCGGGTGGCCGCGAATGCCGATGATGTGCATCGGGAAGAACGTGGCGTTGGAGAAGAGAAACGTCAGGGCGAAATGGATCTTGCCCCAGGTCTCGTTCATCGCCCGGCCAAACATCTTCGGATACCAGAAGTAGATGGCGCCGAAGATGCCAAAGATGCTCGACATGAACAGGACGTAATGCAGGTGAGCCACGATGTAGTAGGTGTCGTGGAAGTAGACGTCAACCGGCGTGGCGGCCATGAAGATACCGCTGAGTCCGCCGATGATAAACATGGCCACGAAGGCCAGGGCGCACAGCATCGCGGCCGTGAAGCGAATGTTCGCTCCCCAGATGGTGCTGAGCCAGTTAAAGACCTTCACGGCACTGGGCAAGGCAATCATGATGGTGGCAATCATGAAGCCGGTCCCCAGGCGCGGGTCCATGCCGGACTGAAACATGTGATGGCCCCAGACGATGAAGCCCAGGCCAGCGATGCCCGCGATCGAGTAGACCATCGGCTTGTAGCCGAACAGCGGCTTGCGCGCGTTGGTCGAGATGATGTCCGACACCATGCCCATGGCCGGCAGGATCATGATGTACACGGCCGGATGGCTGTAGAACCAGAACAGATGCTGCCACAACAGCGGTTGGCCGCCGCCGGCATGCGTGTCGAGGTTGCCGAACACCAACCCGCCCGGAGGCAGGAAGAAGGTCGAGCCAATCGTCTTGTCGAGCAACTGCAGGATCAGGGCGACGGTCAGCACAGGCAGGGCCATCGCCTGGAGGATGGCGGTGATGAACATGGCCCAAATCGACATCGGCATGCGCGTGAGCGTCATGCCGGGGGCGCGCATGTTGATGATGGTGGTGATGTAGTTGACGGACCCCATCATGGACGAGACGCCGACGCACATCAGCGCGATGAGCCAAAAGGTTTGGCCCATGTTGGAATTCGGGGCGGCTTCCGCGTTGGAGGAGAGCGTTGGATACGAGGTCCAGCCGGCCGCGCCCGCGCCGCCATCGACGAAGAAGCTGGCGATGAGGAAGAAGAAGGCTGGCCACATGAACCAGTAGGACATCATGTTCAGCTTCGGGAACGCCATGTCCTTGGCCCCGATTTGCAGCGGAATGAGGAAGTTGCCGAACGCTCCCGTGAGCCAGGGAATGATGACGAAGAAGATCATCACCGTGGCGTGCATGCTGAAGAGCATGGTGTAGAATTCGGGCGCCATCTTCTGTCCCCACGATTTGGGGAACAGGTTCGACAGGATGGGAATATGGGTGTTCGGCCAGGCGATCTGAATCCGCACCATCAGGGCCAAAGTGCCGCCGATGAACAGGAAGATCAGCCCGGAGAAGAGAAACTGAATGCCGATGACCTTGTGATCTTCGGAGAAGACGTATTTGCGCAGGAAACCCAACTGCGGGTGTTCGTGAGTGGCGGCACCGTGAGTTTGAGGGACGCTCATGACTGACCTCGTCAAGCATAATTGAAGATTGAAGATTGAAGATTGGTGAAGCATTCTTCCAATCATCAATCTTCAATCATCAATCTTCATTTCTGTTGTTCCGGTTCTCGTGTCGTCGCGCGCTGCTTCTTGAGGGAGTCAGCGAGCCAGCGGTCGTAACTGGACTTGTCCCGGTGGACGTAGAGAAAGCCATTCATCTTGTAATGGCCCCAGCCGCACAGTTCGGCGCAGGCCAGTTCCCAGACCTTGTTCTTGCCGTCCTTGTCCTTGGCATACACCCAGCCGCCCTCGCGATAGTCGCCGTTATAATCCGTCGGCTTGAACCAGACGGGGATGTACTCCTTGCCGGGGACCGCGTCCTGCTTGAGACGCATGCTCGGCAGGAAGAAGCTGTGCAGCACGTCGCGCGTCTTGAGATAGACGCGCGTGTTGGCGCCCTGCCAGGTGTGGACCTCGTTGACGACGCGCAGGTCGTCCTTGTCGGCCAGCCCATTGCGGCCCCAGGAGTCGGCCTTCGTCTTCTTGTTGCCGTAGGAGTCGCCTTCCTTCTCGACCGTCATCCCCTCGCGCACTTCCGCATCGGGATAGCGGAAGCGCCACTCGAACTGGCGCGCGCTTACCTCGATGACGTGCTGCGGCGGCGTCTGGCGTGGATACTTGATGTCGGCCCAGACGTGGATCTGGGCGAAGGCGATGAACAGCAGGATCATGGCGGGAATGGCAGTCCAGGCCATCTCGAGACGATGATCGCCGTGAATGTAGGTGGAGCGAGCGCCGGGCTTGCCGGCATACTTCCACATGCACCAGACGAGAACGGCCTCGGTGAGAATGAAGAAGAAGCCGACCGGCCCCTCGATCATGAAGAAGAGGCGGTCGATGTCCTTGCCGAAGCTCTCGGCATTGGCCAGCGGCGGCAACCCCCAGCCGGCGACGAAGAACCGCGCCGCCAGGTACAGCCCCAGTTCCGCCAGCAACACCGCGCCGAAGAACAGGCTCC
>JBBSDR010000407.1:0-6303 GCA_038240465.1 Gemmatales bacterium | reverse complement strand
GATTGCCCAGATCGGCAGAATCGCCGTGTGCGGGAACGGCTGGTTGGGCGCGACGCCCCCGGGAGAGGGGATATTGGGCGCGCCGAGGGCCTGCCGTACAGCGGCGATGGGGACGTAGACGCCGTGGGTCCAGTTGGCCTCTCCCTTGGTGTTGTCCTCGTCCCGGGAGAACTCGGCGGCGAGCATGTGCGGCGGCGAGACGAAGTCGGCCGTGTAAGTGGGCTGGCCGACCGCGGCGTTCCAGAAGAACTCGCCTTCGAGGTAGACGATCCGCGCCTCGCCGTGCTGGAAGAACTTGTAGTTCTTGCCGCCGAACGCCACGACCGGCTTGATGTCGGAACCGGCGGTGATCGGCTCGAACAGCGACCAGTGTTTCTCGCTGTCCTGCACCAGCCAGCGAAAACCGCCCTGGTTGTCCGACAGCAAATACTCCTGCCAGGCGTAGCTAACTCCTTCATCGCTCAGGGTCGAGCGCTGCAGGAAGCCCATGAGGGTGAATTCCTGAGTGCCGAAGGTCACCTTCGAGCCGATGGGGACGGCCGGCCGGGCGGACGACTCTTCCTGGGTGCCGGAGTGGACTGGCCGGCCGCTGGTGACGTCGAAGACAGCGCGACACTGGCCGCAGGTGACGCGCTCGGATCGGCCCGGGTTGCGCAGTTCGAGCCGGTTGCCACACTCGGTGCAGACCATGGGAGCGGCGGAGCCGACCTCCGAGGTTGGCTCCTGCCGGCGCGGCTGCATGGCGAGATCGTCGAAGGTAATCTCGCGGCCGAGGAACAGTTCGGGCGGCGTCGTGCTGTAGTCCAGGGTGGCGAAGCCGCCGGACATGGCGCCGAAGTCGGCGTAGCGATACGACTCGCCGGGCCGGAGGAGGAACGGCATCTGGCCGCTGGCCGCCTCGACGGTGGCCTGCCCCTTCTCGACGACGCTCAATTCCGGCAGACCGGGCATCAATTCGAGCGCGCTGTTGAGCGCCAGTTCCTCGAACGGCGGGATCGGCAACCCCTCGGGCAGCGGAGCGCGAAAGGAGAGAAGCAGACGGCCCTGGGCCTGGGCCAGCCAGCCGCACTGGCCATCCGAGAAGCCGAGATAGAACTCGTCCCAGGTGGCACCGTCCTCGTTGGACAACTGGACGTGGCCGGTGATCTGGAAGCTCGTACCCTGGTACTGGCCATCCTCGCCGACCTGGACGCTGGACTGCGTCGGCACGACGACGGAAGCGTTGCCGACCTGGGTCAGCGCGCCGTTGCGAAATTCCAGGACGGAGTGACAGCGCTTGCAGACCAGTGAGATGGTCGATTCGTGCGTGATCGTCAGGAAGGTCCCACACGCGGGACAGGCGGCATGCTTGGCGGCCATCTGGTGCAATCCTCCTGGCGCTCAGAGCGAGACGGCCGGTTCGAGTTCAGGGACGGCACCGCGATCGACGCAGCGGACAGTGACGCATTCGGCACCGAGCAGCTCGCGGAGTTGTTCCTCCCAGTCCCAGCGGGGCCGGGGCCGGCAGCAGCAGAGGCTGAACGTGGCGATGCCGTATTCGGGATAGGTGTGACAGGTCAGGTGCGATTCGGTGAGCAGATACATGGCCGTGATGCCGGACGGCGGCGGGAACTGATGCATCAGTCCGTCGCCGATGGTGCGCAACTCCAGTTCGCGGAGAATGCGTTCGCAGGCGTGGCGCACGCTGGCAACGTCGCTGAGCAAGTCAGGACGACAGCCGGCCGCGTCAACCAGGTATTCTGTTGCAACCTTCATGGATCGGTCAGCCTCCCGAGTCGAGGCGCGAATGCTGAGTAAACTACCAGATGATTCGCCTTCCCGCAAGGTGCGCCCTGGACTATCCGGTAAGATGATCCCTGCCGCTTGCGGCTTGGCGGCGCCGAAGATCGCTAAGCCGCAAGCGGCAAGCATTCGTCTCCCCCCTCCTTGTGGATGAGGACCATGAAAGCCTCGAAGATGACGATCGCCCTGACCGTGTACTTGCTCGTCCCGCTTGCTGTCTCGGGGCAGGCGCCACCGAGTTACTCGAAGCACATCAAGCCGTTCCTCGCGAAATACTGTGTCGAGTGTCACGACGCCAAGGCGCCCGATGGTGGCCTGAGCCTCGAAAGCTACAAGGACCTCCTGGACGGCGGCGATCACGGCAAGGCCCTCATACCCGGCAAGGCCGATCTGAGCCGCATTGTCCGCATGGTCGAGGGCAAGAGTGGCCCGAGAATGCCGCCCAAGAAGTCAACCCAGCCGGCAAAGGAGGAGCTTCCCCTTCTTCGCGCCTGGATCGCCGCCGGCGCGATGGATGATAGTGACGGCAAGAAAACCGAACTGCCGCGCATCGTGCCGCGCCACAAGGCCAACGCCGCCATTGCCGCACTCGCCTATCATCCACGGGGCGACGAACTGGCCGTCGGCCGACAGCGCGACTTGCTCCTGCTCGATGCGGTCGGCGACGTCAAACAGCAGCTGCAACCGCAAACGGGGAAGATTACCGCACTCGTCTACAATCGCGACGGCTCCCTTCTCGCGGAAGCCAGCGGCGATGCCGGCGCCTCGGGCAAGATCGTCCTCCTCGGGGCCGATCGTAAGGACGGTCTCGTTCTCGAAGGACACACCGACGTCATTCACGCGCTCGCCTTCAGCGCCGACGGCAAGACACTGGCAAGTTGCGGTTACGATCGGCTCGTCAAGTTGTGGGACGTGACGACCGGCAAGCTGATCCGCGATCTGAAGGACCACAGCGATGCCGTCTACAGTGTCTGCTTCAGCCCCGATGGCAAACTGCTCGCCTCCGGCGGGGCCGACCGCGCCGTCAAGGTGTGGGACGTCTCGACGGGCCATCGCCTCTACACCCTCGGCGAATCGACCGACTGGGTTTACGCCGTCGCCTGGCACCCGGACGGCAAGCACATTGCGGCAGCAGGCGTCGATCGCAGCATTCGCGTCTGGGAGGTCGATCGCGAGGGCGGCAAGGTCGTCTTCTCCGTCTTCGCCCATGAGGCGGCAGTGACGAAACTGGTCTATTCCGCCGATGGCAAGACGCTCTATTCGCTCGGCGATGATCGCCGGGCCAGGGCGTGGGACACGGCCCGCATGGTCGAGCAGTTCGTCTATGACGCGCAGAGCGACACTCCACTGTCACTGGCAGTCCGTCCTGACGGCAAGCAGCTTGCCATTGGCCGCTTCGATGGCGTCCTCGTGCTGCTCGACGAGAAGACCGGCAAGCCGATGGCCCAGCCGCTGCCCGCCAAGCCGAAACCACCCGTCATCGAGAAGTTGACGCCGGCGTCCGGCCCGCGCGGCAAGGCCATTGATGTGACGGTGCTGGCGAAGGGAGACAGGCCGATGCAGTTGATCGCCGGTCATCCCGGCGTCGTGGTGACTCCGTTGCCCGTCGCGGCGAGTGCGCCGGACACGCTCGCCTTTCGCATCGTCTTTCCCGCGACCACTCCGGCCGGGAAGTACGACCTGAAGCTCAAGAACGAGGCGGGCGAATCGATACCGCTATCCTTCACCGTCGATCTGTTCGACGAGCAGAAGGAGATCGAGCCAAACGATTCGCCGCGAACCGGCCAGAAGATCGGACTTCCCGCGACGATCAGCGGCAGCCTGGCCCGCGCCGGCGAGGCGGACTTCTACCGCTTCGAGGCCAGGGCCGGACAGCAAATCGGCGTTCAATTGCAAGTCGCATCCGGGACGCTCGAACCGGTACTGAGCCTGACGGACCCCGAAGGAAAGCTGCTGGTCGAATCGACGAAGGACGTTCTGGGACATACTTGCGTCATGGCCGGGAGTTACGCCATCGGCATCCGCGACCGTGACTATCGCGGCGGCAGCAGTTATCGCTTGCACATTGGCGACGTCCCTGTCGTCACGTCAGTCTTTCCGCTGGGCGTGCGCCGCGGCACCGAAGCGGAAGTCCACGTCGAGGGCGTCCACCTTGGCGGAGTGGCGAGTGTTCGCGTCAAGGTGCCTGCCGATGCCGCGATCGGTTCGCGCGTGCCGCTGCCGCTGGGCGCGGCGCTGGGAAATCCGTCTGTCGTGGTGGGCGAGTTCAGCGATGTGATCGCGGCGAGTGACAGGGTCATGTCACTGCCTGTCGAATCGACGGGGAATGGCAACATCGCTCGTCCCGGCGCGTCGGAAACCTGGCGATTCACGGCGAAGAAGGGCGAACGGTTGCTGCTCGACGTCGAGGCGCGACGGCTCGGCTCGCCGCTCGACTCGACGCTGGAAATCCTCGACGCCCAGGGCAAGCCGTTGCCGCGAGCCGTCTTGCGCTCCATCAGCAAGACGTATTCGACCTTTCGCGATCACGACTCGGCCAGCCCCGGCATCCGTCTCGAAACCTGGAGCGAACTGGCGGTCAACGATTACCTGCTCATCAACAGCGAATTGATACGCATCCATTCCTTGCCGAAGAACCCGGACGACGACTGCCAGTTCTTCAGCGAGGCGGGCCGGCGTCAGGGCTTTCTCGGGACGACGCCCGGCCACCTCAGTCTCGGCACGCCGATGTACAAGGTGACGGTGAATCCGCCCGGCACGACCTTCCCGCCCAACGGCCTGCCGCTCGTCACGCTCCACTGGCGCAACGACGACGGCGGCCCGGCCTGGGGCAAGGACTCGTTCCTCGACTTCGTCGCGCCCGCTGACGGCGAGTATCTGGTCCGCATCGGCGACGCGCGCGGCCAGGGCGGGCTGGACTATTCCTATCGGCTGACTCTGCGAAAGCCCCGGCCCGACTTCAGCGTCAGCTTCACGCCGACGTCGCCGACTGTCTGGCAGGGGGGAGGGATTCCCGTGACGGTGAACGTCGCGCGCAAGGATGGCTTCGATGGCGAGATTGCCCTGAAGCTCGAAGGTCTGCCGCCGGGTTTCCATGCGCCTGCAGCGACCGTGCTGGCCGGCGAGAACTCGACCGCGTTCGCGCTCTTCGCCGACGCCGCCGCGAAGGCCGGCACGAGTCCGCTGAAACTGCTCGCCCGCGCCCGCATCGACGGCAAGGACGTAATTCGCGAGGCGCTGGGAGGGATGCCGGCGCTGGGGCCGGCCGGGGACATCGCCACGACGACGGACCAGGCGGAGGTGACGGTCAAGCCCGGAACGCAGGTGCGGCTGACGGTGCGTATCGCGCGGCACGGCTTCGAGGGCCGGGTGCCTCTCGACGTGCGCGGCTTGCCTCATGGCGTGCGCGTGCTGGACATCGGGCTGAACGGCATCCTGATCACGCCGATGGAATCGGTGCGAACAATCGTCATCCAGTGCGATCCCTGGGTGCAGCCGACGGAGTTGCCGTTCGTCGTGCTGGCCCGCCGTGAAGGCAAGAACACGGAACATGCCGCGAAGTCGGTCCTGCTGAGGGTGAGTCGCTGATGGCCGAGCAAGAAAAGGACCCCTGGACGAAAGCTCGCACCCATCTGCGGCGGCGCGACACCGCGCTGCGGCCGATCATCACGACGGTCGGCGCCTGCACGCTGCGGCCCGCTCCCAGTCTGTTCGGCGCTTTGGTCCATTCGATTGTCGGCCAGCAGATTTCGACGAAGGCCGCCGCCTCGATCCGGACGCGCCTCGTCGATGGTCCCTGTCGCGGCACGCTCACGGCGGCGACCTTGCTGGCCTGCACCGAGGCGGAACTGCAAGCTGCGGGCCTCTCGACAGCGAAGCGGCGCTCGCTGCTCGAGCTGGCGGGACGTATCGTTGACGGCAGTCTGAAGTTGGAAGAACTGGGGCAGTTGCCGGATGAGGAAGTGATCGAGCGCTTGCTTCCGGTTCGAGGCATCGGCCGCTGGACGGCGCAGATGTTCCTGATCTTCTCGCTCGGCCGGCTCGACGTGCTGCCGGTGGACGATTTCGGCCTCAAGACGGCAGTTCAGCGGACGTACGGCCTGAGTGAGTTGCCCCGAAAGGATGTCTTGACGCAACTGGCTGAAAAATGGACACCTTACAGAACAATAGCCACCTGGTACTTCTGGCGTAGCCTCGACCCGGTGCTGAAGTCCAACCGAGCAGATGAGGGGAGTTAATTGGAGTGAACTTTGTCGAGCCGTTGGACTGAGACTTCACGCAATTTCACGCAACGCCTATAATGTCTCCGTCGCCCGACCTGGAGGCACGACCAATAGCACCAAACGGTTTCTTGGATCTTAATTATCAAGAATAGAGCGACACGGTCCGGCCCGCGCCGCGCCGGCGGGCATCAGTGACAATACCAGGCGGCGATTTCCAAGCCAGGGCAGGCGTACCTGCTGCTCGTTCACCTCATCGATCAGCGGCACCAACATTTCCTGGCCCGGGAACCGGTCGAAG
>JBBSDR010000406.1:0-6311 GCA_038240465.1 Gemmatales bacterium | reverse complement strand
CTGTCTGCCGGGTAGTCCTCCGGAAGGTAATAGACCGCGAGATCGAGTGACTCTTCGGCTGTGTAGTGGACCTCTCCGTGGACGACATAAGGCGTGTTGCCGTGTCCAGCGGAGATAGCAAAACAGGGAAAACTCATGGCCATGTCGATGACATGCCAGGCGGTGACAATCGCTCGCCTGCCACCGAGGAGACAACGAAGGGCCGTCCCAACGTGTTTCCCCTTCTTCCCTTCAGCCAGAACGCCAATGACACTGGCGACGTACGGGAGGGTATGTTCGGCCATCGGCCGAATCGTTGAGAGAGCAAATTGCGTCTTCTCTTCCGGGGTCATGGGAGGGTTTGCTCTGCACCTGCCGAGGAATTCGCTTCCGTCAATTGCGAATGGCCCATACTTTGACGCTCGAACGCGGCCACAACCTCAGAAACGCGGGCTGCCAATTGCCGGGCCATGCCTTGCCCCGCAGCACGAAGTTGTTCTTGATCTAACGGCACCTCTTGTGGCGTCAAGGTCAGCCAAATCACTCCCGTTTCCTCTCCGGACAAGTCCGCGCGGACGATAACCGCCTTTCCCGTTGAGGAACCCGAAAAATCGATACCCGCCACGACGTCATCAAACACCGGACACGACGGCATCTCAAAGGCGCAGTAGGAGAAGAGCAACAGGTGCGTGATCGTTCGCTCATGGCGCGAGCGAATTTCGGGACGAATCCGCCGCACACCTTGGGCGAGGCGGCGCAACTGGACTTGTACAGACCGATTGATTTCTTCCCAATCGACGTTTGTCCCATCGGTTGCCTTGGCGTCGGGGAGGACTTCAAGCCGGTCTGCTGCTTTCAGCGCCGGGAACTCAGAGCGAATGAATGTAGGAAACTGTACCGCACTCATAGTGGCCCCACAACGTTTTTCTCAACCACCGCCTGCATCAGGAGAGTCGTCAATGGATGTTCGCCTCCTGCCTCCCGACAGTTTGCCCATTCTTCGAGCAGTTTCTGATCGACCTGGCCCGATTCATCAACGGGAGCGATGCTCACATGACCGGGACTCCCTCCTTCTGTTGGATCGTCTTCAAAGGCACAAAGCGGTCCCGACAACCGTGCGATGTCGATCCGTTGTCCCTTGACTCCCAGTTCCAGGCACCGATCCGTCGAGACTCCTGGCGATGAACCCGGTGATGGTGTGGTGTCATCTCCGAGCCGAGGCGTCAATGCCTTCACCGTATAGTTACCGCGGCGAAAGATGATCCCAGAACTGAGCGGGGTTCGTGCCATTGGTCATTATATCGCCGCCGAAATCCAGGGCCGTCCTCCACTGATGCCGGCATCCGTTCTCCGCGCGTTCATTTCAGGGCCTCGGCGCCGCCGATCACCTCCGCGATCTCTTTGGTAATCTGGGCCTGGCGGGCGCGGTTGTACTGCCTTGTCAGTGTCTTGATCATGTCGTCGGCGTTCTCGGTCGCCGCCTTCATCGTCACACGCCGGGCGATCTGTTCGCTCACCGCCGCATCAAGGAAGCACTTGAACAGCCGCACCTTGAACGAAACCGGCAGCAACTCTTCGAGGATGTCCTTCGCGCCGGGCAGGAACTCGTAATCGACCGTCGTCTTCTGCGCGGCTGGCTGGCCGGCGGCGGGGGCCACACTCGACAGCGGCAGCAGCGTCTCGACAACCGGCGTCTGCCTGCCGACACTGAAAAACTTCATGTAGGCCACATCGACGCGATCGATCTTGCCCGCGATGTAGTCGGCGAGATAGGCATTGGCCAGTTCAGCGACTTCATCGAAGCTCGGTTTCTCCTCGAAATGAGTGTACTTTGCCTCGGCTTCAATCCCCTGGAAGCGGAAAAAGGCGATCGCGCGCTTGCCTGACAATTGCAGACGCAGGGCCGCGCCTTCCTGCTTGACCTGACGCACTCGTCCCAGCGCCTCGCGGAGGATGCCGGTGTTGTAGCCGCCGCACAGGCCGCGATTCGAGCTGAGGACAAGCAGCAGACTCGTCTTGACCTGTTCGCGTTTGGTCAGCAGTGGATGCGATACGTTCGCGACGGTGGCGCTCAGGTCGGCGGCCAGTTCGGCGATCTTGCGCGTGTAGGCATCCGCTTCGGAGGCGCGATCGAGGGCTTTCTTGAAGCGCGCCGTCGCGATCAACTCCATTGTCCGCGTAATCTTGCGAATGTTGCGGACGGCCTTGCGGCGTTTGACCAGCTCGCGTGTCTTGGCCATCGTGTGTTGACCTTTCTGAGTCAAACATCTCGATCGTTCAAGTTGCCGCTCCCCCAGAAGCCGGATACGGCCAGACCACACCGTCGATCCAGTCTCGCAACACTTGCCGTCCAAATAGCTTTCCGGATCGCGAAGGCGCTAACAAGGTAAGCTCGGCGGCGGCCAACGGCGGCGTCCCCACCTCCGTGTCCGAGTTAAACCCCGTCGAAGTTTGCACATCAATGGAGAAGCGTGTAATGCTCCTCCCCGTTGCCGCCGCATGACGCGCGAATGATCGCAACAACATCAAGGCAGGGATCACCTGATTGAACCAGTCCTCCGTGGGATGTTCTGCGTGCAATGGAGGGTAGCGGTAAGCGGTATTGCCCAGATGTTCCCACCCCAGCCGTTCAAAAAAGCCTCGGATGCGATTCAACTCCTGTGGTAGTGGGCGATCGACGTCGAAGGTCACAACGAGGGACACGGCAGGCTCCTGAAAAGACGCGGATGGTCCTCTCACCACAGTTCGCCGGCGAAAGCCACTTCAGATTTGCCTTTCGCAGCTTGCCAGTCGCGCATCAAGGCCCCGAACAGCTCCTGAACCCAGTCGTCATCTTTCGCCGCGTCCTCTCCAACATACTCGTGGGCAACGAGAAACAGCGCATAGCGAACTTGCATCTCCGGATGTGCGCTTTCAAAGTTAGCCGGATCCTCCTTGCGGGGGAGTCGGGTAATTTCGACTTCTCCAGTCTTCTTCACCCACAGAAGGTGGTTCCCCGCTCGATCGTTGCACGCCGCAAGCAACTCGCGGAGTTGCTCCGTCGTTGGGTTCATGTCGAGGTTCATGATGGTCCTCGTGACTCACGCCTTGAACTGTCCCTGGAACGCGACAATCGCCGCCATCAGACGATCCTCGAACGTCTCCGGCTTCGGCTCGATCGTTGGCACCTGCACGGGTTCGCCTGCGTGCTTCTTCTTGCACACCTCGATCAGCGCCTCGGCGTCCGCCTTGTAAGCGCCGCCGCACTGCTCAAAGCTCTTCTGCGCCTCGGGGATTTTGCCCGCCTTCAAGAGCGCCAGCCCCTCGTTGAACGCCCGCCGCCGGCCTGCTGTTTCCTTCTTCGGCTGGAGCGTCCGGCTCGTCACCACCTCGTTGCGGATGGCGGCGCGCTGATCGCGCATGAAAGTCAGGAACTGGTCCTGCCACGCGAACACCTGCTTCAGCGGCACCTTGTCGAGATAGCCCTTGGTGCCGGCGAAAATCATCAGCACCTGGTCGATCACGTCCATCGGCCGGAACTGCGGCTGCTTGAGCAACTCGACCATGCGATAGCCGCGGTCGAGCTGGGCCTGTGTCGCCTTATCGACATCGGTGCCGAGCTGGGCAAAGGCCTCCAGTTCGCGGAAGTTCGCCAGGTCGAGCCGCAGACCGCCGGCGACCTCTTTCATGGCGGGAATCTGAGCCTTGCCGCCGACGCGCGAGACGCTGATGCCGACGTCGATGGCCGGGCGAACGCCCGCGTAGAACAGCGACGGCTGCAGATAAATCTGGCCGTCGGTGATCGAGATGACGTTCGTCGGGATGTACGCCGACACCTCGCCTTCGAGCGTCTCGATCAGCGGCAGCGCGGTCAGCGAACCGCCGGACTTCCACGTCTTGACGACCTTGGAACCGGGGTGGTTCTTGGCGTCTTTCTGGGCCTCGTGTTTGCCCGGGTCGCCGATGTAGACCTTGCCCTTCTCGCCGGCATGGCGTTTTTCATTCTTCTCGTTGTTGATGCCCCAGTCGTCCATCGCCTTGCTGGCGTCCACGTCGCCGGCAACGAGGACGTAGCGATTCGCGGTCTTGGCCGAGCGTTCCAGGAGGCGCGAGTGGGCGTAAAAGACGTCGCCGGGATAGGCCTCGCGTCCGGGAGGACGGCGGACCAGCAGCGATAGTTGCCGGTAGGCGGCGGCCTGCTTGGAGAGATCGTCGTAGACGCAGAGCGTATCCCGGCCATGCTCGTACACATAATACTCGGCCATGGCGCAGCCGGCGTACGGAGCGTAATACTGCAACGGGGCCGGGTCGGCGGCGGAGGCGACGACGACAATGGTGTAATCGAGAGCGCCCGCCGCGCGCAGGTTCTCGACGACCTTCGCGACCGTGGCATCCTTCTGGCCGATCGCGACATAGACGCAGACGACGTTCTCTTTCTTCTGATTGATGATCGCGTCGAGAGCGACGGCCGTCTTGCCGGTCTTGCGGTCGCCGATGATCAACTCGCGCTGGCCGCGGCCGATTGGCGTCATGGCGTCAATGGCCTTGATGCCTGTCTGAAGCGGCGTATCGACCGGCTGGCGATCCGCGACGCCGGGAGCGAAGAACTCGACCAGGCGCGTATGCGGCGTGACGATCGGACCCTTGCCGTCGCGCGGGTTGCCGAGGGCATCGACGACCCGGCCGAGCAGGGCGTCGCCGACCGGCACGGAGAGCAGTGCGCCGGTCGCGCGGACTTCATCGCCCTCGATGATTTCGAGGTAGCTGCCGAGGATGATGACGGCAACCGAGTTCTCTTCGAGGTTGAAGGTCACGCCGCGAATCCCGGTGCGCGTGAACTCCACCATCTCGCCGGACATGACGCCGGAGAGTCCGTAGATGCGGGCGATGCCGTCGCCCACCTCAAGGACGCGGCCGACCTCATCGACGCCGACATCCTTGCCGTACCCGTCAAGTTCACTCACCAGAACTGAAACGATCTCGTCCGGCTTGAATCTCATGACTGCTACTCTCGATTAGCTGATTGCGGATGGTTTCAAGCTGATGACGGACGCTGGCGTCATAGCGCCAGTCGCCCACCTGCACCACAAGACCGCCAAGCAAGTCGGGATCGACTTTTTCTTCCAGGATCGGCTCGCGTTTGGTCAATTCGCGAAGCTGGTTGAGGAGCCGTTCGCGCTGGTCGTCCGGCAGGGAGGTTGCCGTCCGCACCTGAACGCGCACCTTTCCCGAACGCTCTTCGAGAAAGGTGCTGTAAACCGTGACGACGGGCTGAAGCAACTCGAGCCGGTCGTGATGGTTGAGAACGAGAACGAAATTCAGCACGACGTCGTTGACCTGGCCCGCGAGGACCTTCTTCAAGGTTTCCTCGCGCCGATCCCGGCCGCCGATGCCGCCGCTGAAGAATCTGCGGACCGCCGATTCGGACGAGGAGACGGAGTCGAGCAAGGACTGCAACTCGTCGCGCACCTCTTCGAGGGTGTTGTTCTTCTTCGCCGCGGCGTAGAGGGCCTCGGCGTAGACCTTGGCCACGCGCTGCACGGTGGGGCTGGCCTGGAGCGTCGAGTGACTGCTTGCAACCTTGGCGGTCATGCGCTGGTCCCCGTGCCGTTGACGCGCTGCCGCTGGTCCATGGCCGCGTTCATCTCGTTCAGCGCCTCATCGACGAGAGCGCGATGATCGTCGGCGTTGAGTTGCCGGCGAATGGCCTTCGACGAGATGACCGTCGCCAGTCGGGCCGACTGCGACCACATTTCCTTGAGGGCCTGGTCCTTGGCGACCGTGATCTCGCGCCGCAGGCGTTCGCGGTCCTGGGCAATGTCCGCATCCGCGCGCGTCTTCCGATCCGCGGCCAGTTGTTCCGCCGCCTTGCGCGCATCCTCGACGAGTTGCCGGGCCTCGTCGTTGGCCCGCTGGCGGTCGGCGGCGATCTGCTGGCGCAGGGCCGTGGCGTCTTCCCTGGCCTTCTTCGCCTCCTCGACGGCGGCGGCGATGTCGCGCTCGCGCTTGTCAAGTCCCTGGAGCATCGGCTTCCAGGCAAACTTGGTGAGAACGAACATCAGGATCAGAAAGACAAAGAGGGTCCAGATGGAGAGGTCGAGCGCCTTCTCGAACATGCTGCGCTCGCCGCCCTCGCCATGCGCGGCAAAGCAGGGATCGGCCGCGAACAGTAACAGGATGGCGGACAGGGCCATCAGCAAGCAGGTGCGCATGCTCCGCTTCCTCGCTCCAGGTGGTCAATCAAGCGTGCCGGGCGTGGCGCGGGGGCAAAAACCCCCGGGTCGTGCTGCCACCCCGGGGCCGTGGCCCCCCCGCTCCGCCGGGCCGCCGGCGAAGGTGGGGGGTGTGTGGGG
>JBBSDR010000405.1:0-6311 GCA_038240465.1 Gemmatales bacterium | reverse complement strand
TTCGGCTACCTGCGTTCGCTTCTGCGCGAGTTGAGTGTGCCGCAGTCGTCGCAGATGCTGGTTTTCTCAAAGACCAGCTTCCAGCGCAACCGTATCGCGCCGAAAACGCCCCGCGCACTCTACTTCAATGATGATGTCTACGTCGGCTTCTGCCAGTTCGGCGACGTGCTGGAAATCTCCGCCGTCGATCGGCAACTGGGCACGGTCTATTACACCCTCGAACAGTCGCGCGCCGACAAGCCGCGCTTCACCCGGCAAACGGACAACTGTTTGCTCTGTCATGGCTCGACCCAGACTCAGGGTATCCCCGGCCACCTGGTTCGCTCGACCTTCCCCGATAGCCAGGGCTTTCCGCTCCTGGCCGCGGGGACTTACCGCATCGATCACACTAGCCCGCTCAAGAATCGCTGGGGCGGCTGGTACGTGACCGGCAGCCACGGCAAGCAGACTCACCTGGGCAACCTGATCGTACGGACCCGGCAGGTCTCGGAACCGGTCGATAATGCCGCCGGCATGAACCTCACCAGCCTGGGTGAGCGCGTGGAGTGCTCGGCCTATCTCACCGGCCACAGCGACATTGTCGCCCTGATGGTGCTGGAGCATCAGGCGGAGGGACACAACCTTCTGACGCGCGCGGCCTTTCAGACGCGCCAGGCCCTCCATCAGGAAGCTACCCTCAATCGCGAACTGGGGGAGCCGGCCAATCATCGCTGGGACAGTACACTCATCCGGATCAAGAGCGCCGGCGAGCCGCTGGTCAAGTACCTGCTTTTCTGCGACGAGGCGGCGCTGACCGACAAGGTTGCCGGCACATCAGGGTTCGCCGAGGAATTCACGAAGCGAGGGCCGCGAGATGTGAAAGGCCGATCGCTGCGCGATTTTGACCTGGAACGTCGTCTATTCAGGTATCCATGCAGTTATCTCATCTATTCGCCAAGTTTCGATGCCCTGCCCCGTCAGGTGAAGGAGTTCGTCCTGCGGCGCATCTGGGACGTACTCAACGGCAAGGACCCGGCGAAGGAGTTCACACACCTCCGCGCCGCGGACCGCAAGGCCATCCTGGAACTTCTTGTGGCGACCAAACCAGACTTGCCCGACTACTGGCGGCCGAAAGAGACAGAGAAGAAGACGCGGTGATTGCGTCAGACGCACCTTGCCGGTTGCTCATCTCGTGGTGGGCGGATGAATGTTGCGACGTGGGGGACCAGGCCGGCAAGGGCAGAAGGACTGCTGCGGTCAAGCCCTCAAAGAGCGCCTCTTCCCCTGACTATCGCACCCAGGGGCCCAGACCAGTCCGCATGTGGCCGCGCCGGTCCGCTCGCGATTCGCTGCCGAAAGTTTGCCTTCTCACCGATCTAGAACGGAAGGGCTACGGATCGGTGAAGGCTGCTCTTCTTGAATAGCCAAGGAGTGCCGAGTGCTGCGGCTCAGGCGGGCGCGAGAGGAATCTCACGAAGCGCCTTCGACCAGCTCGAACAGTTCCGAGATCGGCATTTCAAGAGCGGCGGCGATGAGTTCGATGTTGATCAGGCTGACGTTGCGTCGGCCCCGCTCGATGTCGCTGAGGTAGGTTCGGTGAATGCGGGCCAGTTCAGCGAGAGCCTCCTGCGTCAGCCCCAGGTCCTCGCGGCGCGTTCGCACGGCGTCGCCGAAGCGTTCGCGGATATCGGGAGTAGATCTCCTCTTCGCCATTGCGGCGACGATAATCGTCTGTAGACTATGAGTGTATCGACGATGAGTGACATTCCTGAATCATCTCAACAAGAACGAGTGAACTCGGCCGACACCGTGCGGGGGTGTTGTGAGGTAGTGCGAAGCAATCGGTCGAGAGGACGGAAGCCGTCAATCAGATGCTGATGAGCAAGCAAGACAACGAGGTCAGTCATGTTCAACCAAGCGCAAGCGACGCGGACCCTGTACTGGCTGGTGGATGGCAATGCCCCCAATGGCCCCTTCGACGTTGCTCAGCTTCATGCCAAGCCGATCGCGGGCGAGATCACCTGGCAGACCCTTGCCTGCCCTGTCGGCGGCAGCGCCTGGGTTCCTCTGATCAACGTGCCAGGACTGGGTCCGACGATCGTTCCCCCTACAGATGCGATTCAAGCCTCTCTGCCTGTTTCAACCAAGGCAATCCGGGAACCTGTTCTGGCAACCCTTCCGGCTGGAACGTCTGGCGGCACTTCGCCAGGACGCTCTCCTCCTGATGTATCACCCGCCGACCCGCTTACTTCTTCCTCACCTGCTCAGTCTTCGCCTGGATCCCCCTTAAACCCGCAAGCGCCTCGCAGGTGGCCGCAAGTCCTTTTTGCTGTGGCCGGCGTCCTGATCGTGGTCTGGTTGATGTACTCCTGGTTCCGGCCGCTGAGTCCCCGCGAGGTCTGCGACAGATTCGGGCAGGCCAAGACTCTGAAGGAAATGTCGCAATATACGACCTTGAACCTACTACCTGCCCTCACCGAAATGTCGAAGCAACAGACGCCGGAAACAGATGATCCGTTTGAGTTGACGCAAGAAGGGGAGGCCCCAGCTGAGGTCGGAGGCTACCTGATCGGATGCCGATGGCAGATTTACATCCCCGAGGAACGGAGGAGGATACAGTTTGATGGGGTGATTCACCTCATTCGCAGCGGCGGCTGGAAAATCGAGGACATCTACATCTTAGCAATGGACCGCCACCCACTCGAACTACCCTTCTCGATGGCCGCTAACTACCAGCTGCTCCTGGAGCAGTCGAAGGAAGTTGTAATGAAGCCGACGAAAGAGAAACCGGCCAGCACATCAGCGAAGACCTGGAACGAGCAGAGGCATACCGCCACTGCGATTCGTGTCATCGGGGCTGTTGTTAATTCCAAGGCTGCAAAAACCATTGGCGTCGTGTTGGCTGGGATCTGTCTTGCTTTCAGCCGCTTTGGCGCGGGAGTGCTGGCCCTGTTCACGTCCCGGTTGAAGAAGAAAGACACGATATAACAACACAGGGAGGCAGTCCGTGTCGATCAACTGGTACTATGCCCGAAACCGGCAGCGTTATGGTCCGGTGACCTATGACCAGATTCAGTACATGGCCCTGAACGGGCATCTTGCGCCCCAGGAGATGGTGCTCAACGAGGGAGCCAGAGTCTGGGTTTCGGCCAGGGATGTTCCCGGCCTTGCGTTCGCAAAGGCTGCGGGATCGTTTCCGGCAGAATGCCGATCCGATGCTGAACCCCGGATGGTGGCCTGGCAGAAATTACAGGCGATTGCTCAGTGGCAGCGCTGGTTGAATCTGGTGGCCCTTGTGTGGGTGCTCGGGGAGATTGTCGCAGAGGTCATTGGCTCAGGAACCGTCTACATCGCCTGGAGGCTCGTTCTGCTGCTAACAAGTCCAGTCTGGCTATGGCTCATGCTGCGAGTGGCGCATGCGGTTGACCTGATGGTCTGGGTTTGCTGGTTGGTGGTTCTTCTCCCTCTGGTCACTCTGGGCTTACTTCTCGCTTTCCCCGAACTTTCGGAGGAGGTCTTTTTCCGCGGCTTTCTCCGTCTTCCTCTGTTGGGCGTACTGCTCGCTCTGAGCTGGCGAGCCAATGAAGCCTTACGGCGAGCGGGATTTCGTGTCGGCTTCCTGGGAACCGTCCTTCCAGACCAGCCGCCCATTTCCTTCTCGTCGATCAAGAAACGGTGAGGGCCTTCGTTCTTCTTTGCTGATCAGGTTGGATCAACTCAAGGCGGATCATGACGGAGAGAAGGAATCCGCATCGTTAGCCAATGCAATTCCGGCAGAGCGGAGCCGCAATAGCTAAAAAAACGGAAAGGACTTGTGGGGAGGAGGGATTCTTGCAGGAGTCCACCTCACCCGCGTCTGACCCAGGAAGGGCCAGGACACGGGCGAAGATCTGAACAGACCACTACTCCGCTGCCAGGGATGACGCACAATTGGGGCGCTCGACGCGGCTGAATCCTTCTCTCTTCTCGAACACCCGAGACAGGCCAGGTTACCGCGACAGTCTGACCCGGACCTTGTTCAGGGACGGATATCGGCGGAAGACTTTTCGCACGATACGCCGAAGTCGAGCATGCAAGCGAATGTCGTCCAGCGTCTGGCGTATCGCGTCATAGTCAGCGTCACGAAGCCCTCGTGGCGCGTAGACGCTCAGGTGAAACTCCTCGACCAGAATGCCTTTGGCCACGGCGCCTCCTTTGTCGGTCAGAATCGGCAAGCATTCACCCGCGTCCTGGCGGTCCATCGCCAGGACGCGGATGTTGCGAACGTAGGGGCTACGCCTCCTGTGGCGACTGGAAGTTCTGCCACATGCGGATGAAGGGGCCGAAGACGAACGCCGCCGCGCTGGCCACAGCCCCGCACAGGCCCAGCGCCAGCGACGAGACGACCGGGCCTGACAGGTAGCCCAGGCTGCCCACCAGCAGGCCCGTACCCACCGACATCACCACCAGATAGCGGTGCTGCCACACCGTCTGGCCCGCGCTGCGAACGCACTGACCAACTCCGGGCAGTTTCGAGCCCATCCATGACCCGACATTGCTGACCTTCGTCCGCAGCCAGCTCCAGGCACGGCCCAGTCGGGCACCCATGCCCTCGCTCTTCGGGGCCGCCTCGGGGCTGGCAGGCGTGCTGACCGTTGCCACCGGCACGGGCGCGTCGAGGGCGGCCAGGCGGCGCAGGATCTCAGGGTGATTCATGACCTGCGAGACGACGGCCTGGATCGCTTCCTGAACGGCGACCGTGACAGCCTCGCGGATCGCATGGGCGATCGTGTCGTTGAGGCCATCGGCCAGGGCATCGATCGTGTTATCCAGACGATCAAGTTGCGACGCCAGCGTCTTGCGCTGCGTCGATCCGTTCATTTCTCGGTTGTTGGACATTGTCTATTCCTTTCATCACCTGCGATGAAGTCGTGTGAATGTTGAGACGTGTGATGACGATGCAGAGTCTGACCTCACCGACTGCAAGTCCGGCTGTGGCTGCGTCGCGCAGCCAGTACGGTCGCTTGTATCTACTCGCTCTTTCCTGCTCTCCGGCTCTACTGACGCCAGGCGTCAGGGCTCACGGGCAAAAGGACTCAGACGAGCTTGATGTCAGTTCCCGAAACGGAACTCAGGAGGCTGTCGCTGCGACCCGGCTGGCGGCGTGGCTGGCAGTGTCGGCCATTCGTTTCATCAGGAAGGCCGTTCCAGCCACTGCCACGATGCTGCCGATCAGCGGGCCAGCCAGCAGCGTGATCAGTCCAGCGACAGCGCCGATGCCCACCATGCGCTTGAGCGTACGGGGTTTTGGGCGGTGCTGGAGGCACCAGGACGCCAGCTGCATGCCGCCCGCCAGCAGCGGCTGCCAGCGCCTCGGTTTCAGCTCGGCTTTTGGTTCTGGCGCTGGTGGCGGAGGTTCGTACTCGCGCTCGCGCCAGAAGTCCTGGCGCATGTCGCTGTCGTCGTGGAAGCCGTGTGGTTCGCCGGCGACATTGTGTGCCGAATAGGCATCGTGAGGACGAGACGGCAACTTGTGCTGAAGGGCCGAAGCCAGGGCATCGCGGACGGCGTCGCCGATGTGGCCGCCGACCAGATGAGCGATGCCCTCACGGAGACGCTGCCCCAAGTTCTCCAGGGCGTCGTGCAGCCGCTCCAGCCGGTCGCTCAGAAAGCGTCGAGCCGGTCGGCTCAGGAGATTGATGCTCATGGGTGCTCTCTCTGTTGACTGTCAGAAAGGGTGACGAAACTACGAAGTCAGGGGCGGCAACTGACGCAGCGACTGCACGGCGGCAGCGACGGCACGGCTCTGCTTGCGGAACTGCTTGAGCGCGCCGATCAGTCGGCCCAGTCGCGTTTGTGCCTCGGTCAGGAGGCCCTTGAGCGCCTCGGCTTCCACGAGGGGATCCATGATCCCGTTAGTGGGCTGCAAGCTGTCGCCGTTGTCGATGTGCTTGCCGTTGGGTTCCGGCATGATGGGTTCTTCCTTCTGCGCTGAGGCGTTAGGCGAGCGGCAGGTTCAAACATACCCGGTGGGACAGGCGACACGCCGGTCCGGACAGGCGAGACGCCTGTCCCACCGGGTAGTTCACCTCTTGCCGGTCGCCTTAATGGGGATTGGTGCGATGGGCTTTGCAGTCGCCGCAGTCGGCTCGGTCAGCGGCATCCAGACGTAGACACGCTTTTCGTCCCGGCAGCAGAGCGGCGTATTGCCACGGACGATCTCGATCCGGCTGAAGCCGAGTGTGAGTGCGCGCACGAGAGGGGCGTGATGCATCCGCACGCTCACCGGCTGGCCGGTCACCTGCGATGCGGTGAGCTTCAGTTCGCGTCCCTGCACCTGATCGTCGAGATGG
>JBBSDR010000404.1:0-6318 GCA_038240465.1 Gemmatales bacterium | reverse complement strand
GCCCCGGTTGTCAAAAACTGGCGGGTCCTTCCCTGCCCCCGCTGGCGGGGCATGGGTGTGAGAGAGTGGGCGTCATGGCTGAGAAGCTCCTGTGTTCGCATGGCCACGAGTGGACTTCCGATAGGCTGGGGGATGGCGAAACCTGTCCCATTTGTGGAGCGAGGGCCCAGAGCCAAACGCTAGATCTGCCGGCGCGCGAAGCGGCGACACGCGCTGATGTTCAAAGCCCGGTGACGGCAGCCGGGGCGATGGCAGAGACGATCTTGCCTGCGGAGAAGCCCGCCGGGCCGCCGGCAACCGTGCCGTCTCCTGAGGCGGGCCGGGAGACGGACACTGCTTCGGTTCTGGGAGAGACGCTCTTGCCGCCGACAGAAAGGGCGGAGAAGCCGGACCCGACGCATCAAACCATGATGACCTATCCGGGCCTCTCGGGATCAGGGCCGGCCGCGCCAACGAGCCGGGAGATGGCACCCATCCAGGTGCCCGGCTACGAAATCCTGTCGGAACTCGGCCGGGGTGGAATGGGTGTGGTGTACAAGGCAAGACAGGTGCGAGCCAATCGTATTGTGGCCCTCAAGATGATCCTGGCCGGTGGACATGCTTCCCGGGCGTCACTCGAGCGGTTTCGCATCGAGGGCGAGGCAGTGGCCAGCCTGCAGCATCCGAACATCGTCCAGGTTTACGAAGTGTCCGAACACGAGGGATTGCCCTTCTTCAGCCTGGAGTTCCTTGACGGCGGCTGTCTGGCGGACCAGCTCGACGGCACGCCCTGGCCGGCGAAGGAAACGGCTGCGATGGTCGAGACGCTAGCGCGGGCCATGCACCATGCCCACGAGAAGAACATCGTGCATCGCGATCTCAAGCCGGCCAACGTGCTGCGGGGCAAGGACGGCACACCCAAGATCACCGATTTCGGCCTGGCGAAGCAGATGGGATCGCAAACCGGCCAGACGCAGAGCGGCGACGTGCTGGGGACGCCCAGCTACATGGCCCCCGAACAGGCCGAGGGCAGGATCCAGGACATGGGTCCGGCCACGGATGTCTATGCCCTGGGGGCCATCCTCTATGAACTGGTGACCGGCCGACCGCCCTTCAAGGGAACGACCCTGCTGGAGACCCTGGAGCAGGTGCGGGTTCAGGAACCGGTGGCCCCACGCGCGATGCATCTGCAGGCGCCGCGCGACCTGGAGACGATCACCCTGAAATGCCTGCAAAAAGACCCCAAAAAGCGCTATGGGAGTGCGCTGGAGCTGGCGGAAGACCTGCGGCGATTCCAGTCGAGTGAGCCGATCCAGGCACGGCCCGTCGGCGTGGCCGAGCGGTTCGTTCGCTGGTGCCGGCGCAATCCAAGAGTGGCCAGCCTCCTGGCCGCCCTGGTCCTGGTGACGACTCTCGGCTTCATCAGTGTCAGCATGCTCTGGATTCACGCCGAAGGGCAACGGCACCGGGCCGAGAGCAACCTGAGAGGGGCGGCCGGGGCCGTCGATTTCTACTTCACCAACGTCAGCGAGAACCAACTGCTGAATGAGCCGGGCGCGGAAGCCTTGCGGAAAGACCTGCTGCGGGCCGCGCGCGACTACTATGTGAAGTTCGTGCGCGAGAACGAGGAATCGCCGGAGGTGGAGGCCGAACTGTGAAGAAGCCTGTTTCGGCTGGGACAGATCATGGCCGAGGTCGATTCCTGGTCCAAGGGAATCGAGTATCACGAGCGCGCCCTGACGCACTTCAAGAAGTTGGCTAAGGAACATCCCAAAGAAACAGACCCTCTCTTTGACCTGGCATCGACGACTCATCACCTGGCCCGGCTAAACCGCCTGACGAGCCAGACCGATACATCCAAAAAATACTACGAGGAGGCTCTGGGGCTGTGGCAGGAACTGGTACGCAACCATCCGGATGAGGTTCGCTACAAGACCGGACTGGCTCGCACCCGGATGGGCCTGGGAAATCTCGCCGAGGTAAAGGGGGAATACGAGCAAGCCGAGGCCAACTATGGGAAGTCTCTGAAACTGTGGCAGGAACTGGTCAAGGAAGAACCCCGCAATGAGGACCACCAACGCGACCTGGCCGTCAATCACGACAATCGAGCGGTCGTCTTCCACTTGATGGGGCAGGCTGAGAAGGCCGAGCGGGAAGCGCAGGAAGCGCAGAAGACCCTGGAGAAGCTGGTCAAGGACAGGCCGGCGATTACCCGCTATCGGCACGATCTGGCGCAGAGCCACTTTAACGCCGGGGTTCGGTCCGCGCAGCGTGGAGAGCCTGCGGCAGCGCGGGCGGCGTACCAGAAGGCCGGCGATATTTGGCAGCGGCTCGGAAGAGATCATCCCCTGGTAGGCCTGTTTCAGGCCAGCCTGGCGGCACTGTACCACAACGAGGGTGATGTGTTACGGGGGCAGGAGCAGACCGGCGAGGCGGAGAAACGGTATGCCCGGGCCCTGCGGATCAAGGAGCAACTGACAGCGGACCATCCGGGAGAACCGGCGTACGAACTTGGACTGGCCCTCGCAAACGGCGAAGCGAGCGATCGGCAACGCGAAGAGGGGAAAACCGACAAGGCCCGGGAGGGGTATCAGAAGGGGCTTGGACTGCTCATCAAGCTGGTGCGCGATCATCCGGACGTCGTCGAGTATCAATCCCAGTTGGCCGGGCTTCGCGGTCAACTGGGTTTGCTCTACCGCCAGATCAAGGACGAACGGGAGGCGGAGGCACAGTATCGAGCGGGTCTGAAGGTCTGTGAAGACCTTATCGCAGCGGGGACCAGGACCCCGGAACTGGTATTCAACGGCGCCCTGTGCCGTGCTTCCCTGGCCGACCTGGAGCGCGAGAAGCGGAAGCCGGTGGAAGCGCTCAAGGGCTATGCACCGGCCATCGTGTCCCTGGAAGGGCTACTGAAAGAGAAGTACCGCGAAACCAGCGTCCGGCCTGCTCTCCGAAACGCTTGCTGGGGCGAGGCCCTGGCACTGGAACAGCAAGGGGAACTGGCGAAGGCCGGCAAGTCCTGGGAGCGGGCGATCGAGTTGAGCAACGAGAAGCAGAAGAAGGAAATCGTCTACTCCCGTGCTGCTTCGCGCATCCAACGCGCCACCGGGGACCTGCGCGGGAAAGAGCCGGCCAAGGCGCTGGCCGGTTATACGCAATCGATTCAGGAATTGGATATCCTCCTCCGCGAACAGTATCGCCCGGCGGAGACCTCCGTTATGCTGCGGAATGCCTATCAGGGCCAGGCCCTGGCGCTGGCAGAGACAGGAGGATATGGAGAGGCGTTGAAGGCATGGGACCGCGCGATCGAATTGATGCCGGAGAAACAGCGTGTGTGGTTCAAGCTGTACCGGCTGGACACGCTGGCCCGCAGCGGCGCTCATGGCCGGGCGGTCGAGGAAGTTGAGAGCTTGCGTGCCGATCTCGCCTCGGCAACGGGCCTGGCCGGGATGGCCGGAGTCCATGCGGTGGCCGCGGAGGTGGCTCGGCGGGACGTCAGCCTGAGCGAGGCCGAACGTGCTACATCCGCAGAGCGGTATGCAACCAGGGCGATGGAACTGTTGCGCGAGGTGGAGAAGAAGGACTGGTTCAAGCAGCCTGCCAATCGGAAACGCCTCGAGCAGGACAAAGCCTTTGATGCCCTGCGCGAACGTGGTGATTTCCAGATGCTTTTGAAGCGCGTGGGCAATTGATCGACAGCCCCGCGTCGATCAATGCCGGGCGGGCCGAACGTCGATGTGGATCACACTCTCGGGTTCTTGCTCTTGAGGCCGGCACGTCAAGGACTGGGCAGGTTGGCCCAGCGCGCGATAGAGGCGGAATTGAGCGCGATCGTACTCCGCGACGGACGAATAGTAGTCGGCGTAAGCCTGCGCCAGGGCCTGGACGGCGGCGACCGCTTCCTGTGGACGGATGAGGAGGACAAGCTTGCCTGTACCCTGCGTCTGGCCAACTCCTTCGAGGTTGCTATTGGCGGACTCGATGGCGTCCTTGACGCCGATTTCGGCTTCCGAGAGGCGAGCGCTGGCGGACTGCACCTGGGCATGACTCTGCACCACCTCGGCGGCGATGTGATCCTGAATGCGGAACAGTTCGATGAGGGCCAACTCCCTCTCCGCCTTGCGTTCGTTGACGCGAGCGCGGTTGCCGAAGCCAAGGTTTTGCAGTTCCCAGAGCAACTGGACATCGATGTCGAAACGCGCCCCGAAGTTGGACAGGTTATCGTTGCGTCCCCCTCCGAACACGCCCCCTGCCAGGATGCCGGCCGGGTTTGTCGTGGCCCCGCGCAGGAGCAAACTTGGGATGAGCGGCCGGAGTTTCTCTTGTCGAAGGCGTTCGAGCGTCGCCTGCACCACAGCCTGCTGGCCCGCCAGTTCGGGACGGTTGGTCAGGGCGACCGGGATCAGTGCATCGACCTGGCAATCGAGCGGCACCAGGGTAACTTGCAGTTGGGGCGGCTCCATCGGCTCGACGAGGGCCGAGGCATCGAGGCGCAGAAGGCGAGCCAGGTCGGCGCTGGCCACGAGCCAGCGTTCCCGGGCGCTGTGGACCGCCTGCCGGCGACGCGACGCCTCGACGCGCGTCCGCGACACCTCGACGGGAGGAATCAGCCCGGGCGACAGCTTCTCGGTGCGGCGAACCAGGTCCTCGGCCCGTCGCGCTGTTTCTTCCGCGCCAGCCAGTTCGCCTCGTGCCTGCTGCACGTTGAAGTAACTCTCGGCCACTGACAGCAGGGTGTCATTCCGGGCGGTTTGCATGGCGGCTTCACGAACGCGCAGGTCCTGCCGGGCCGCGAGAGGGCCGAAGATGGCATCGCTGATGGCGAAGACGGCGACCGGTCCGGCGCCGGCCGCGAAGGTGCTCTTGCTGGTGCCGAGAATGTTGCCGGCGACGTCCTGAATCTGGCCGTCATGGCGGAAATAATCGACGCCGGCATAGACAGTCGGCAGCCACAGGACGCGAGCGCGCTGGAGTTGGGCGGCCGCGACCGCGATGCGCTCCGAGGCGAGCGAAATATCGAGTGGCCGAACGCCCGCCAGGCTCAGGGCTGTCGGCAGGTTGATCGGCAGCGGTTGCTTGCAGGCGGGGATGCTGGCCGGGGCGAGAACGGGCGGAGGCGAGGTAACCGGCTGAGGCAACGCAATCTGTTCCTGCGCAAACGCCAGACTCGCCAGAGTGCCAATGCTTCCCAGGGCGCCAAGGAGTGCGCGGACGATCATCGTCAGGTTCCTGGATTCGGAGAGAACACTTCAACTTTTATCGGTCCTCCGGCCCTGATGGAATGAGTTCGATCTGGACTATTCGGAATACAATGAGACGCGGATGAACGCGGAGCAGAGCAGAAGAAAGTTCCTTACAATGGCTGAATCGACTCCAGTCCTGTTCAAGGACTGCACTTCCACCGAACTGCACCAACACCTGTTGCATCTAGGCGTCACCGCGCGGCTGGCGCGCCGGCTGCAATCCGCCGTCGTCCGCGCCGACGCCGAGTCTGTTCCGGCCTCCATGAACGAGGTGCCGCGCCGCCTGCTGGAACGTGTTGCGGAGGCGACGGCCATTCCTCGGTTGACGCTACTGGACCGGGTCACCTCACCGCGCGATGGTTTCACCAAATACCTCTTCAAGGGTGATGGCGAGCAACCGTTCGAGACGGTCCGCATTCCACTGATGCATCGGCCGGAAGATCGCAAGTATGTCGTCTGTGTGTCGTCGCAGGTTGGCTGTGCTCTCGCGTGTGCCTTCTGCGCCACGGGACGAATGGGCTTTCAGCGCAACCTGGCCGCGTGGGAGATTGTCGATCAGGTGCTGCGCGTGAAGGCGGATTCGGAGTATCCGGTTCGCGGCGTCGTCTTCATGGGCATGGGCGAGCCGTTCCTCAACTACGAACGTGTGATCCAGGCGGCAGCGGTCTTGTGCGAGCCATGCGGGCCGGCGCTCGACTCCAAGGGAATCACTATCTCCACGGCCGGCGTCGCGCCGATGATCCGCCGTTTCACCGCCGAGGGACATCCTTATCGTCTGATCGTGTCGCTGACGTCGGCCGATCCCAAGAAGCGCGAACGGTTGATGCCGATCGAGAAGACGCATCCGCTGCCGGAGTTGATGGCCGCCATTCGCGAGTATTACGAGGTCACCGGCAAGCGCGTCACGCTGGCCTGGGCGACGATGGCCGGCGTCAACACGAGCGTCGAGGACGCGCGGCAGATCGCAGCGTTGACGGCGGGAATGCCGGTGCGGTTGGACCTGATTGACGTGAACGATCCCTCGGGAGAGTTTCTGCCGCCGTCGGAGGAAGAGATGAACGGCTTCCGCGACGCCCAGACGGGGGAGTTGGGAATG
>JBBSDR010000403.1:0-6318 GCA_038240465.1 Gemmatales bacterium | reverse complement strand
TTGCCGGTGGCCACGTCCCATAACTTCACCGTGCCGTCCCAGGAAGCCGAGGCCAGCGTCTTGCCATCGGGATGAAAGGCCACGGCGACCACACGGTCCGCGTGCCCCGTCAGCGTTCGCACCTCACGACCTTCTTCCACGTCCCATAGCTTGATCGTTTGGTCCCAACTTGCCGAGGCCAGCAACTTGCCGCCAGGGCTGTACGCCACTCCCTGAACGACGTCGCGATGCCCCGCCAGCGTGTGCAAAGCCTTCCCGGTCGTGGCGTCCCACACCTTGATGATAGCCAGGGGGCCCCCGGTGGCGATCCGGTGGCCGGAAGGGCTGAAGGCCAGGCAAAAAGTCCCGAGCAGGTGGCCCTCGATGGACAGGGACTCTTCGCCCTTCTCCGTGTCCCAGACCTTTACTTCCCCGCGCTGCCCCGCCGAGGAGGCAAGACGCCTGCCGTCGGGGCTGAAGGACAGCGCCCAGCAGTGACCTCTCTGGCCGCGGTAGCTGGCGACGTCCTGGCCTGTCCGCGTCTGCCACACCCGGACACCATCGAAGCCGCCCGAGGCAATGCGCTTGCCGTCGGCACTGAAGGCGAGGGAAGATACGATGCCGCTGTGGCCCGCGTACGTTAACACCTCACGCCCCGACGCGCGGTCCCAGAGGAGCACTCTCCCCTCCATGCTGGCACCGGCAACGAGTTGGCCGTCGGGGCTGAAGGCGACCGCGAAGACCCCCGTCTGATTGCCAGCCAGGTCGCGCACCTCGCGGCCCGATTCACTCCAGGGTCTGCCGTCCCAGAGGCGCACCTCCCCATCCCAGTCGCCGCTGACCAGCCGGCTGCCGTCGGGACTGAAGGCCATGGTCGTCACCCGGTTCCTGTGGCCGCGCAGCGAAACCACCTCCTGTCCCGTGACAGTGTCGAAGAGCCTGACCGCCCGGCTGGTGCCGCCGCACGCCAGACGTTTGCCGTCGTGGCTGAACGCCACATCGGAAACAAGGCCCAATTCCGGCGTGAAGCGCAGCAACCGCTCTCCCGTCGCGCTATCCCAGACCCACACCGCCCCCTTCACACTGCCTGCCGCCAGCCGGCGTCCATCCCGGCTGTAGGCCACACACCAGAGTTCCGTCTCATCCACCTGGATGCGAAGGACCTCGTCTCCCGTGGCTGGGTCCCAGACGCGCACGCTGCCGTCCCAACTCGCGGAGGCCAGCCGCTTGCCATCCGGACTGAACGCGAGACGGCAGATCGTGTCTGTATGGCCGCGGAGGATTTTTCCCTCCTGTCCCGACCCCGGTTCCCAAAGCCGCACGGTCCGGTCCCAGCCGCAACTCGCCAGATGCTTGCCATCCGGGCTGTAAGCCACGCCGGTCACTCCCTCGGTGTGGCCGCGCAAAGTGCGGACCTCCACGCCGGTCCGGACGTCCCATACTTTGACGACGCCCTTGTCGAGGGTACTCAGCGCTCCCGCCAGATGGACCCCATCAGGACTGAAGGCCAGGCCGGTCACGGTGGCATAGCGCCGGCCCAGTTTATCGCGGTCGCGCTCGAAGAGGTCCAGCAGGTTGACCGTGTAAACGCGAATCACGCCTGCCTGCTTCCCGGTGGCGACGTCGGTGAAGACGATTCGTCCATCTGCCCCGGCCGAAGCGACGAGACGCCCATCGGGACTGAACGCCACGGATGCGTAGAAAGCGTGGCTCAGCAGCGGGCGCTGGGGTCCCTCGTGCATGCGCCGCTGTAAATAGTGCCACTCCCAACTCCGCAACTCAGGGTCGCATTCCTCAAGCAATTCACCCGTCCGGGCCACGTTGTTGTCGAAGTGTTCATTTGCCGCCTGCTCGATCCGCGAGTAGTAGAGGCTGGTCCGCAACTTCTGGCGTGCGGTCTCGGTCTGGTGCTGTTCTTTTCTCACGAACATCAGGCCGATGAGGGCCGCCAGGAGCGTCACGGCGACGAACACATTCAGGCTGATGAACGCCGCCGGATGCCGTCGAACGAATCGCCGCAGCCGGCCAGGCCACGCTTCCCGATGGGCCGAAACCGGCTCGTCGGCCAGCCAGTGCTCGAGATCCTCCGCCAGCGCCTTGGCCGATGGATAGCGGTCCCCGGGCCGAGTCGCCATCGCCTTGAGGCACACGGCTTCCAGGGCCGGAGGGACCTCGCCCTTGACCTGCCGCGGCGGAGAAAACTCGCCGCGCTCGGCCTTTCGCAAGACCGCTCCCAGGTCATCACCGGAGAAGGGGGCCTGGCCTGTCAGCAGGAAATAAAGGGTGGCGCCCAATCCATACACGTCGCTTGCCGGCCCCAGTTCGTCGCGCCGTCCCGCTGCCTGCTCGGGACTCATGAACGCCGGCGTTCCCAGAGCCTGTCCCTGCCGGGTGGAGTCGGGCGTCTCCTCCGAAACTGAGCCGGACGCCCCTTCTGGGGTAGTTTCCGCAGCTGGTTCCCCAAGCTTTTTCGCCAACCCCCAGTCCAGCAGCAGGGTCTCCCCATAGGGACCCAACATGATGTTGCTCGGCTTGAGGTCGCGGTGCAGAACCCCCTTGCTGTGGGCGTAGGACATTGCATTGCAAACGTCGAGGAATCGCCGCAGCAGGTTGTACAACTCGAGCGTTCGCTGGGGCCCGCCGCTGGCTGGCCCATCACTCTGGTGAAACCGGCCAATGACTTCTTCGAGAGTTTCGCCGTGGATGAACCGCATGGCATAAAAGGGACGCCCGTCCGCGTTTCGTCCCAGACCATACACCGGAACGATGCTCGGGTGTTCCAGGCCGCCGGTGATTTCCCCTTCCAGCAGGAGCCGTCTCTGGCTGTCCTTGTTGTCCGCAAAGTGTTCGCGGATTTGCTTCAGCGCCACCTCGCGGTTCAATTCCGTGTCCAGGGCCACGAAGACTTCGCCGAGTCCTCCTTTGCCCAGGGGCCGAAGGATCAGGAAGCGCCGCCCGGCGGTCCCTGGCGGATCGGCCACGACCACGCGGGTAGCATACAGCCCCTCGGCCGGGCGCGAGGAATCGTGTTCGGACGCTCCAACCCGGGTCTCCGGAATGGACAGCAGTTGTGCGGCCTCGTTCACTTCGGCGGAGTGAGACCGGATGGCGGACAGGCTTCGGCTCGCATCCTTGCCGTGGGCCTCGAGGTGGTCGCGCACCAGCGCCGACAGCAGCGCGTCCCGTTCGGGAGTGATCCATCCTTTTTCGAGAAGGACCTCACCCAGCGACCTGTCCTTGTCCAGCGCAAGGGTCTGCATGGCCGCGAGAAGATCGCCGCGCGACAGGAAATTCACTTGAAGGGCAATGAGGCCGAACAGAAGGTCGGTGTTGCGATTCATTCGCCGATGCTCTTCAGGGCCATCACGGCGTGGTCGCGGATGAGTTCTTCCTTCGACGCGGTCATCTCTTTCAACGTCTTGATGATCCGGTCGCGGCGAGCCGGAGCGCCGATGAAGCCGAGCGCCTGCGCCGCCATGAACCGGCCGTCGCCGCCAAGGTCCGGCTTCACCGACGACTGGCCGCTCGACGATTCGCTGCCGCCCTTGACGTTCGTGTTCGTCTGGTTGTAGACCCGGATCGTCGTGTCGTGCAGCATTCGATCGAGTACGTCAATCACATCCTCGCCGGCCTTCACGGTCAAGGCGCGAGCCAGGCAGCGGGCGGCATCGTAGCGAACCCCTAGATGCGGGTCCTTGAGGGCCTTGCGCAGGACGGCGACGGCGCGATCCACGCCGGTCAGGTCGTCGCAGTTGAGGAACGCCCAGACGCAGTTTTGCCGCACCGAGTCGTCGCGATCCTTTTCGATGGCGTTGAGCAACGCCTCGGCGGCCGGGGCGATAAGAGGGAAGCCGATCCGCGACAGGGCCTCGGCGGCATACCGGCGCACTTCAGCAGGCTGTTTCTCATCGAGGACGCGAGCCAGGGCGCGGACGATGCCGGCCGACTGCTCCGGCGACATGCGGCGGATCGTCGGGTACATTTTTGTCAGGGCGACGACGGCGTTGCGACGTGAGGCCGCCGGCACTTTTTCGTCCTCGGCAATTTCCGCCAGGTCCTGGAGCGCGGGAACGGCGTGATCGCCGAGTTGATCGAGCGCGCCGGCGACAAGCCCCTTCATCTCACCGTCCCCGGTCTTGAGAGCATCGCGGAGAGCTCCGACGAGGCGGTCGTGCGTGCCGGGGGCAGCCTTCGCCATCTCGGGACCGACAAGGCTCAACAGCGAGGAGAGGGCCGTCTTGCGGACCACGGGATCGCGCTGGGTCTGCATCAGCCTGGCGAGCGGCTCGGCGGCCTCGGAAGCGAGCGGCCGGCCCAGGGCGCCGAGAGCGCCGGCGACATCGCGAAGGACGAGAGGATCTTCCTCGCCAGCCAGGACGTCAATCAGCCCGCGCGCGGAGGCAGCCGAAGCCGACGGCCCGGCCTTGCCCAGCGCCCAGGCGGCGCTGCGGCGCACGGCTGGCTGACGATCGCTCAGCGCCTTGAGCAACGGCTCCTCGGCCGCGCGTCCGGCCTTGCAGGCTCCCAAGGCGAACGCGGCACTGCGGCGGACGCGCGCATCGTCGTCGTTCAACCGCGCCAGCAGTTCCTCACTGGCGCGTTGCCGGACGCGGTCGGGGTCGCGCGTCTCGCTGATCTCGCCCAGGGCATAGGCGGCCGCATCGCGCACGGCGGCATCGTCATCCTTCAGCGCCGAAACCAGGGCAGCCAGGGCGGTATTGCTGACGGAGCCGAGTTTGCCCAGGGCGAACGCGGCCGAGCGGCGTTCCTTGCCCTGCCCGGCTTGCAGTTCTTTCAGCCAGGCCGACTCGCTCTTACCCAGGAAAGACTGCCCCGGAGCGTTGGGAGCAACCAGGACAAGGACGACCAGCAGGAACGAGGTGCGCATGAGAGTGAGTCCGTCGGCTGGCGTTTCGCGCGAAGAATCGGTGGCAAAACCCTTCTTACCGCTTGCGGCTTAGCGGGGAAGACCGCCAAGCCGCAAGCGGCAAATTAGCGTTTCTCGCCCTTGTCGGGCATCACGATCGTTTCGGGCTTCTTGGTCTTGTCGGGCTTCTTGGTGAGGCGTTCGTGGACGGACCGGGAGTAAAAGCGGAGCGGTTGCTCGCGCTTCGCGTCATCGGCGACGGCCTTGATGGCCCCAATGGCCGCGTCGCTGAGCTCGCGCTTCTGGCTGATGCTCTCCAGCGTCGTGCAAGCCTCCCAGACCACGTTCGGATCGTCGTCCCGGAGAGCGGCGATGATCTCCGGCATTTTCTTGCGCGTCGCGTCCGTACCCGCCCCGCAAATGAGCATACCCAGGGCGCGCAGACACTGCACCCTGGTTGCCACGTCGCCCGTTTGCAGCAGTTTGACCAGGGCGTTCAGGTAAACGTCCTTGACGCCATCGTTGAGCATCAAGCCGAAATAGGCCCAGACGACGATGTTGTGCTCGCGCTCGGTGTTGACCAGCGCGAGCAGGGCCTGTGTCATGTTCCTGGTTAATTGCAGATTGCCGCGCGGCGATCCGAACATCAGCAGCCCCTGCAGCGCCTCGTTGCGAACCTTGCTGGCGGGGTCGCGCAGAGCGTTCAGAAGAGTGGTATAAGCGCGCGAGTCCGGGGCGAGTTTCTTTGGTTCGCAGTAGACCCGCGCCAGGGTGAAGCAGGCCGCCTGACGAACTTCCCAGGAGCGCTGGTCCGCAATCGTCTTGATCAGGAGAGGGAGCGCTTTCTGGGCCTCGTCCTCAAAGCGCCCCAGCGTGACCACGCAGTGATAGCGGACATTGACCTGGGAGTTCTTCTCGAGCTGGAAAGACAGGGCGTCGATGATGTCGGATACCTTGCCGTTGGGCACCTCGACGTTCATCAGCACCACAGCGGCATTACTGCGCAAGGTCGATTCCGGATCGTTGCCGAGGATGTAGAGAAGGGCCGGGATGGCGTCGGCGGAATCGGCGCCGTAGAACTGGACCGCGTTGATGGCATCGAAGCGGATGCTGGGATCGGGACTCTTCAGGAGTCGAACCCACTCGTTGAGGGTCCGGCCGCTGAACCGTTCATAGGAGCTTTTCTTCCTGTCCGGCGCGTCCGGCACCTTGTCCGTGGCCGGCTCCTTGTCCTTGGGAGGGGCCTTGTCCTTGGGAGGGTCCTTGCAGAGTCCGATGCCGAGCGTGAGCGCCAGCACGATCGGGCTCAGGACTACAGTGATGGCTTGTCGCATGAGTTCGCCCTCGGTTCAACTTCCCCGGGTCAGCATACCATTATCGGACCCTCCAGGGCAAGCCGCTGAGTAATTGAGGGGTGCGTTCGGGTTCAGGCGAGCCGCGCCGCGTAAGCGGCCGGGTGCGGGCCAGCCTAC
>JBBSDR010000402.1:0-6319 GCA_038240465.1 Gemmatales bacterium | reverse complement strand
GACTATCTCAAGCTCGGCCAGGCGTCGCCAACTCTCTCGGGAGGCGAGGCGCAGCGAATCAAGCTGGCGCGCGAACTGGTCCGCCGGGCCACGGGACGGACGCTCTACATTCTCGACGAACCGACGACCGGCCTGCACTTCGACGACATTCAGAAGTTACTGCAAGTGCTGCACGGCTTCGCCGACGCGGGCAACACCGTCGTCGTCATCGAACACAATCTCGACGTGATCAAGACGGCCGACTGGATCATCGATCTCGGCCCCGAAGGCGGCTCCGGCGGCGGCCGCATCGTCGCGGTGGGGACGCCGGAACAGGTCGCGGCGTGTGAGGAGTCGTTCACGGGACAGGCCCTTCAGAAGATTTTCGATTTTCGATTGATGATTGATGATTTGAAGAAACCTCGCCGGGAAGGGAAGAAGGTCGCGTCGAGGGGCAAATCATCAATCATCAATCATCAATCAAAAATCATCGTCGAGGGCGCCTGCCAGCATAATCTCAAGAACCTGACTGTCGAGTTGCCTCGCGAGAAGATGACCGTCTGCTGTGGGCCGAGTGGTTCCGGCAAGTCGTCCCTCGCTCTCGACACGATCTACGCGGAAGGGCAACGGCGTTACATCGAGTCGCTGTCGGCCTATGCCCGGCAGTTCCTCGGCCAGATGCAGAAGCCCCGAGTCGATCGTGTCTCCGGCCTGTCGCCGGCCATCAGCATCGAACAGAAGACGACGAGCAAGAGTCCGCGCTCGACGGTCGGCACCGTCACCGAGATTCACGACTATCTGCGCGTCCTCTACGCGCGGCTGGGCCAGATGTACTGTCCGGCCTGCAAGATTCCCGTCGGAACGCAGACCGGCGACGAGATCATCGAGAAGATTGTCGGACTGCCGGAGGGGACGAAGCTCTACCTGATGGCCCCGCTAGAGCGCAAGGGACAGGAGAAGTACGAGACGATCTGGGACGAGATTCGCCGTTCGGGCTTCGTCCGCCTGCGCGTCGATGGCAAGTCGTACAACGTCGAGGAACCGCCGACGATCGACCATCGCCGACAACACGCCGTCGAGGTGATCGTCGATCGCGTGCTGGTCAAGAAGGGCGGCGAGAGCCAGCGTTCGCCGCGGACGCGAATCGCCGATGGTGTCGAGGCGGCCCTGAGCCTGGGACGCGGCGTACTGCATGTCGCTTACGTCGATGACAGCAAGCCGGAGCAGCAATGGCGCGTCGAGAAGTACAGCCAGCACTTCGCTTGCCAGCAGTGTGGCCGCAGTTTCGAGCGTCTCAATCCGCACAATTTCTCTTTCAACAGCCCACTCGGCTGGTGCAAGACCTGTGAGGGACTCGGCGTTCAGAAGGGTGCCAACGCGGCGCTGCTGATCCGCGATGCGAAACTATCTCTGCGCGATGGCGCGGTCAGCGCCTGGCCCGACCTCAAGGAGAATGCGGCCTTCCTCAAGTTCGCCGAGGCGCTGGCGCGCCACGGTGGTTTCTCTCTCGACACACCGTTCGCCGAACTGACGGCGGAACAGCAGCGCTTGATCCTGCACGGCAGCGGCGATGAATGGATCCCCCTGGTGGAGGGGGGAGCATGGAGCGTGGAGCGAGAGAAGAAGAGCGAACGCGCAGCGAAGAACAAGAACGCTCCACGCTCCACCCTCCACCCTCCACGCTTTCAATACAAGGGTCTCTTCCCCGCGCTGGACGAGGCGTCGCGCGTCAGCTTTGTCTATAGGCAGCGGCTGGCGCATGTCGTCGATGAGGTGCCGTGCATGACCTGCCACGGCTCGCGTTTGCGCGACGATGCGGCCAACGTCCGCTTCCTGGGACTGACCCCACAGGAACTTTCGCAGATGCCGGTCGGCGATTCGCTCCGGCTGTTCAAGGAGCAGAAGCTCGACAAGGAGCAGCAGCGCGTGGCGGGCGAGTTGCTGCGTGAGGTGATCAATCGTCTGCAATTCCTCGCCGATGTCGGCCTGGAGTATCTGACGCTGTCCCGGTCGGCACCGACGCTGTCGGGAGGCGAGTCGCAGCGCATCCGGCTGGCGAGCCAGATCGGCAGCGGCCTGACCGGCGTCCTGTATGTCCTCGACGAGCCGACGATCGGTCTGCATCCGCGCGACAATCGCCGGCTGCTGTCGGCGCTCGAAAAGCTGCGCGACCTCGGCAACACCCTCGTCGTGGTCGAACACGACCGCGAGGTCATCGCCTCGGCGGATTACCTGCTCGATTTCGGGCCGGGCGCGGGCGATCATGGCGGCGAGATCACCGCGCAGGGTACGCCGAAACAGGTGCTGCGCGCCAAGGCGTCGTTGACGGGACAGTATCTATCGGGCAAGAAGGCGATTGCGATCCCGACGAATCGGCGTGTTCCGTCCAGCCGCTTGCGGCTTAGCGAGTCCGAAGATCCGCTAAGCCGCAAGCGGCTGGTCATTCGCGGCGCACGCCAGCACAACCTCAAGAACATCGACGTTTCTTTCCCTCTCGGGACGTTGATCGCCGTCACGGGAGTGAGCGGTTCCGGCAAATCCTCTCTCGTCAACGAAGTCCTTTACAACACGCTCGCGCGCCGGCTCCATCGCGCCCAGACGAGCGGCGCCGCTCACGACGACATTGAGGGACTCGAGCTGATCGACAAGGTCATCAACGTCGATCAGCAGCCGATCGGCAACACGCCCTCGTCGAACCCCGCCACTTACACCGGCGTCTTCGATCTGATCCGGCAGTTGTTCGCGCAACTGCCCGAGGCGAAGGTGCGCGGCTATCAGCCAAGGCGTTTCAGCTTCAACGCCAGCGGCGGACGCTGCGAGGCGTGCGATGGCAATGGCCAGAAGAAAATCGAGATGCACTTCCTGCCCGACGTCTGGGTCGAGTGCGACGTCTGCAATGGCCAGCGCTACAATCCCGAAACGCTCGCGGTCCGCTACAAGGGCCATTCCATCGCCGACGTGCTGAACATGAGCATTGGCCAGGCGCTGGAAGTGTTCGGCAACATCCCCAAGGTTCGCCGCATGATGCAAACCTTGGCCGATGTCGGACTCGGCTATCTCTCGCTCGGCCAGTCCGCGCCGACCCTGTCGGGAGGCGAGGCCCAGCGCG
The DNA here is from genome assembly GCA_038240465.1 of Gemmatales bacterium. Taxonomy (GTDB): domain Bacteria; phylum Planctomycetota; class Planctomycetia; order Gemmatales; family Gemmataceae; genus JBBRIK01. The sequence goes on along the minus strand of JBBSDR010000402.1, from coordinate 3,231 downwards.
TCAAGCTCGCGGCCGAGTTGGGGCGGCCCAACACCGGTCGAACACTCTATATCCTCGATGAGCCGACGACCGGCTTGCACTTCGATGACGTCCAGAAACTGGTCGAAGTGCTGCAGCGCCTGGTCGATCTGGGCAACACCGTCATCGTCGTGGAACACAACCTCGACGTGGTCAAGACGGCCGACTGGATCATCGATCTCGGTCCCGAGGCGGGCGAGGGCGGCGGACGCATCGTCGCCGAGGGAACGCCCGAAGACGTGGTCCGCACGGCACAGGCCACCTCGCACACGGCCGCCATCCTCGCCGGCGTGCTGGAGGCGGGACCGCACATCGAAAGGCCGCACTACGATCGGTTCGCCGCCGAGCGGACGCAAGAAGGAGACGTCGAACTGGAAGAGGTTGGCAAGGAAGCGGCCATGCCCTGGGAGACGGATGGGCATCGCTGGCACACTCTCGACCATGTGACGACCGAGGGCAAGCCAGTACGCTGGGAGGGCCGCATCCTCGACTGGATTGACGAGAAGGTACACTCCCTGGGCGCGTTCGGCGACACCAACTGGAAGCAGCGAAGCGTCGTCGAGATCGCGGCGCCGTCCCGCGCCGACGGCTGGTTCCTGCATGCGATGACCGGACAGGAATGGCTGCTGCGGCTGGTCTTCCGCGTCGCCAAGAACGCCTTCAAGCAGGGTGAACTGGTCGAGCGTCTCGGCATCAAACCGCTCAATGAGACGGAGGGGCTGCAGGTCTACAGCAATAACGACCGCGTCTGGGTCACGCCGCACAAGGGTCCGTGGACGTCGGTGACGGTCCAGGTCCATCGGCTCAGCGAGATCGAGACGCCGGCCTTCGAGGAGTTCCTCAAGGAAGCCGTGCAATCGTTCCAGAAGCGACTGATGCGAGTGCAGCAGAACCCCGAAGACGTGATGCCGTGGAAGATCAACGGTGAGCGCTGGCACTTGAGCGAGAAGGGTTTCCCCGCCGGCAAGAAGTTGAAGTGGGACATTGCCCTGCTGCCGCAGTTGCTGGCCCTGGTGCGTGAGGTTGAGCCAAAGCTGGAAGTGACCTGGGACACGCGCGATGCGATCACACTCCGGGTGCCGGGCATCAGCCGGGGCTGGGCGACGTGGCGGACCAAGGATGCGGACGGGTTGGTCTGCCGCTTCCTCGGCAAGAAGGGGGCGTTGAACCTGAGCCAGTTCGAGGGCATCGGCGCCGAGCAGGAGATCAACGCCGAACGCAACGAGGGCGAGGTGCTGACGCTCGTCTTTCGCCGGCTGGAGGACGTCAAGCCGGAGCGCCTCAAGCCGCTGCTGGCCGCGCACCTGCAAGGTTTCCGCGAGGAGTTCGGCGGCTGACCCCACCGCTTGCGGCTTCGCAGAGCCTCATTTGCTCGGTTTACGATTCGCGCAAAATGACAGAATCCGCTTGAAAGACCTTGAGAAGGCGCGGACAAACGGAAAAGCAGTCCTGGCAATCGCGGAGCGCAGTTCGACGAGCACCCATGGAACAGAAGGTGTACAATGTGAAGGGGGAAGAACCCGTGGCCGAGTCGGTGGCACTGACTGCTGCGGGGAACGCAGACATCCACCGTATCGGTGGAGCCAACGTCGAAAATTTGCGCTTGAAGCCAAATTGAAGCCAGGTTGAATCCACCCGGCATATCTATCTTAAAAACGCCAACTCCGGGCGAAGCAGCGGCAGAGATCAGGGCAGCGTATCCCGATGCGACTGGCCTGCACACGGCGGCAAAGACCATCGGATCGAGTACGACCGAGGCAATCCGCAGCGCGGGCTTCGACGTGATTCCGACACCGAGCCGGAGACTGCCGAGTCACTATCGCCTTATCCATCCGGAAGGGGCGGCAGGGTTCACAGACGAAAACCTCGAGCGGTTGGCTGAGGTCTTCACCAACACAACGGGACACTAAGACATGACGGCAAGACCCACCTACCTCGTTGACCAGTCTGGAACCAAACTGGCAGTCCTGAACGTCGAACTAAGCGGTGACCGCTACCGCGGTACGATTTGTCTGGATGCGACGCCGCCGGAACGTAAGCACCTGTTCGAGGAGTTCGAGGAAAACGTCGAAGGGCAGATGTTTACCCTCGCTGACGAAGTGGAAGAGAAGATTGAGGTCCTCCGGCTGAGGGTCATCTTCTCGAACGGGACGGAAGCATCCGTTGACGATCTTCAAGTTTATCCGAGCACAAAGCGGGTATCGTTCAAGGTCCGGCAAGCATCCGCTGCCGCGAGGTGATTTCCTGGGTGGTTCCTGCGCGCGATGACGGAGCAGAGGTCAAGGAAGGGGTGCAGTCGATTTGAAGGTGGAGGGCCGGCCTTGATCTGGCGAGGACAACAAAATGACCGCTGAGAAGTTTGAAACTATTCTTGACGCGCTCACGCAACTTCAGCCGTTTCGCGTCTTCACGGTGGAACTCAACGGCGGGCGTCGGTTCGAGGTGGACCATCCCGAAGCGTTGATCGTCCGCGACGGTGTCGCCGTTTTCCTCGCGCCCGGAGGATCGCCGATCTGGTTCGACCACGAGAGCGTCAATCAAATTGCCGGGCCTGGAGAGTAATCAGCGCGATCACCGGAATGGCACGAATTCCCCTTGAGGTGGGTTGTCGGCGCGAGGTGGCTGGAGAGATGAGGCGGGCGCCGCTTGCGGTTTGGCAGAGCGGACTTTGCCGAAACGCAGGCGCTCAGCAACGCGAGGATCCGGAGAACAAGCGATGCCGCTGACTGAACCGCGAACGGTACGCTGGACCAAGGACGAGTATCACCGCCTGGCCGAGACGGGGTGGTTTGATGAACGCCTGGTAGAGTTCCTCGACGGAGAAATCTTCGAGAGGCCCGTCCCCAAGTTCTCACACGTCCTTGCGCTCGACGCGACGACCAATGCCCTGCGCACCGCATTCGGCAGCGGCTACTGGGTCGCGGCCCAGGCACCGCTCGATTTGACCCTGACTTCCGAACCGATTCCCGACCTGTTCGTCGTGACCGGCAAGGCACGGGACTACTCTGCCCATCCGACTACTGCCTTGCTCGTCGTCGAGGTCAGTGATACGACCCTGTCCCACGATCGCAACCGCAAGGCCAGCCTGTACGCGGCGGCCCGGATTCAGGACTACTGGATCGTCAACCTGGTCGATCACCAGTTAGAAGTTTGCTGCGTCCCGGTTCCCGATCCCGCCCAACCATTCGGCTGGAGTTACTCTCAGCGAACTAT
>JBBSDR010000401.1:0-6323 GCA_038240465.1 Gemmatales bacterium | reverse complement strand
TCATCGTCTGGATGGGCGAGTTCGGCCGAACGCCCAAGATCAACCCCCAGAAGGGACGCGATCACTATCCCAACGCCTGGGCGACCGTCCTGGCGGGCGGCGGCATCAAGGGCGGACAGGCCATCGGCAAGACCGACAAGAGCGGCGAGAACGTCGCCGAGCGAGCGGTGTCGGTGGCGGACCTGCTGGCGACCGTCGCGGCGGCGGTGGGCATCGATCCGACCAAGCAGAACATGTCGAATGTCGGCCGGCCCATTCGCATCGCCGATCCGGGAGCCAAGGTCATCAAGGAGGTGCTGCCGTGAATCGGAGAAAGACAATTGCAAATTGCAAATTGCAAATTGCAAATTGCAAATTGATCGTCGTGGCGCTTCTGCTGATGGGGGGGACAGTTCGGGCGGATGAGACGAAGCCGCGGCTCGATCCGGGACAGGCGCCGGACGTGCAGGATGTCGTTTTCCTTGGAAAGACTCGCCCTGTGCTGCTCCGGCTGCATGTCCTGACCGACGGCAAGCCCTATTCGCAGGCCTGGGAGAACTTCGTCCAGAAGGTGTTCAAGTTTGCCGACAACAACGGCGATGGCATCCTCGACGAGAACGAGGTCAAGCACCTGCCGCCGCCGGCGACGATGCAGCAACTGGTGCGCGGCAACTTCTACAGCTTCTACAACCAGGTTGCCGTCCAGATCGGGCAGTTCGAGAAGAACGCCGAGGGCAAGGTGACCCTGGACGAGGTCAAGACGTTCTATCGCGGCAAGGGCCAGGTGGCGGCCCTCCAGATGGCGCCGGCCTACAACAACTATGCCCAGCCGGGCGGCAATCGCCTGACGTCCTCCCTGCTGCGCCATCTCGGCGGCAAGGACGGCAAACTCGATCTCAGCAAGCTCGTCAAGGCCGACGACCTTGTCGCCCGCCTCGACACCAATGACGACGAGACGCTCGACGCCAACGAGTTGAGCGTTCCCGACCCCCTCGCTCAGGTCCAGGTCATGATCCCGCAACCCGGCATGATGATGCCGGCCATGCAGCCTGGGCGCTTGCAGATGGGTGAATCGTCGTTCCTGCTCGTTCCCAAGGAGACCGGCGCGGGCAGGTTGACGGAACGCCTTGCCCTGAGCAAGGAACTGATTACTCGATACGACAAGGACAAGAGCAGCAAGCTGACGCGCGACGAGATTGGACTCGACATCGACTCCTTCAAGAACCTCGACCGCAACGGCGACGGCCTTCTGGATGCCATCGAGTTGCTCCGATACTTCCTTGTCGCTCCGGATGTTGAGATGACGGTCCACCTCGGCAAGCGCGACAAGGCCGACGCGCCGGCCATCCACCTGACGCCGGACCGCAAGAACGCCCTGGACTCGTTGGTGCGGCAGGCATCGAGCGACGCCCTGATGGTCTCGCTCACCTCGGTGCAGATGGAAGTTCGATCCGCGGTGGGTGGGAGCAACTACGCAGTGCAGCCGGGGCTGCAAGCGCAGCGCTACTTCGACCAGATCTTCCGCATGACCGACAAGGGCAACAAGGGCTACATCGACTTGCAGGAAGACCTCAAGGCGGGCAACTTCCAGAACATGAAGGGCTTCTTCGAGATGGCCGACCGCAACAGTGATGGCCGGGTCATGAAGAAAGAGTTCGACGACATGATCGCCCTGCACGCCGAGGCGGTCGGGACAACGACGACGCTGACCGTTTCGGAGACGAGCCGCGGCCTGTTCGAGTTGCTCGACACCAACCGCGACGGCCGGCTGTCGGTGCGCGAACTGCGCGCCGCCGCGGAGAAATTGAAGGCGTTCGATCTCAACGGCGATGGCATCCTGAGCGAGGAAGAGATTCCCGTTCAGGTGCAGATGGTGATCGGCTCCGGCAGCAATCCGAACGCCGTGGTGCGCACCCCGTTTCAGCCTGGGTTTCAGCCTCGGCCGCCCTCGACGCTCGGGCCGTTGTGGTTCCGCAAGATGGACCGCAATGGAGATGGCGACGTATCGCGGCGCGAGTTCCTCGGTTCGCCGGAGGACTTCAAGAAGCTCGACCTCGATGGCGATGGCTACATCAGCCTCGAGGAGGCGATCAAGGCGGACGCTCTGATCCGTGCGAAGCAGACCCGCAAGAATTGACCTTTCCCGAGGCGGGCGGCGTCGATGGCGCCCGCCTCATTCCTTTCTCACGCCAGTTCGGTGAGCCACATCGTCAGTTGAAGGGTGTCCGTCGTCGCGTTCACCTGGCCGAGAATATCTTCGCGTCCTGCCTGTTGGGCTTTCTCGGCGATCTTCTGCCGCATCATCGCGACGACCTGATTCTCTCGCTGCTGGATTTGCGCGATCTGCTCGTCCTTCTGTATCAGTTGCTTGTCCTTCCGCGTGAGTTGCCTCTCCTTCTGCGTGAGTTGCTTGTCCTTTTGCGTCAGTTGCTCGGCAACCTGCGTCAGTTGCTTGTCCTTCTGCGTCAGTTGCTCGTCCTTATGCTTCAGTTCCTGAGTGCGTTCCGTCAGAGTGAGCGACTGTTCGTTCAGGATCTCGTCCTTGTGCTGGAGGAGGTCCGCCTGAGCCGCGATCTGTCGATCGCGTTCCTCCAGGCTCCGCTTGGCCCGATCGAGTTCCTCTTCCAGTTCCGGCGTCAGCGGCAGCAGTTCGCCCTTGTGCCAGAAGCGCAGCCAGCCGTCGAGCAGCCCGACTTCCAGATCGAGTTGGTCGATCCGTACTCGGCCGTGCATGTCCGGTTCCATGAGGACGTATCCCTCGCCGTTGTAGCGATGAACGCGCAGGTCCTGTTTGTCCGGGTCGAAGATCAGGTAGTAGGGGACTTGCAGGACGTCCTCGTACTTGCGGAAGCTGTCCTCGTAATCCTTCCGTTTGTTACTCTCCGAGACGTATTCCAGTACCCAGAACGGTTTCACCTTCTCCAGTTTGACACAGTAGCTGGAGCGCTTGTGGTACGGCTCGTCGCTGAGGATGCCCATGTTGTCCGGCACCACCTGCACGAGCGTCCCATCGGCTAACTCGTCCTGCACCAGCAGTTCGCTGAAATACTGGAAGTCCTCGATCCGCCTTCTCAGCAGAGAAAAGCTTCCGAGGGTGATTTCTCGCTGGATGGATTGCGTCGTCGCTTCCATGAAATGCTCCGGGGGCAGGCTGTCCAGGTATTCTTGGGCCGCCCGTTCGTAGTCTTGCGCGGTCATCATGGTCCGTTTCTCCTCTCTGTCCCGGCCTGATTCCAAATCCTTCGCAGGCCCTGCTTCAACAGACAGAGTAACCGAGCAAGCCCGGACGAGGCAATCCCTGTGGAAAGTCGAAGTCGCCTGGTAACTTCTCCAGCTTTCGCGGGTATACTTGTCAGGAATGACCCAACGAGGGAACCTGTCATGAACCCGCTGCTGCTCCTGCTCTGTTCCGCTCTGCTGGCCCAGGCGCCGAAAATCGAGTCGCGTCTCGAACAGGTCGGCCCGGTGCCGCCCAATACGGAAATGACGCGCTCAAAGGGCCAGGGCCGCGCTGTCATCCTGGTACATGGCTTCATCTTCCATTTCCGCGAGGCCAGCGTCAGCCGGGCGGCGTTTCGCGAGTGGCAGAAGCCTGGCAGTGTTCTCGTCAAGGCCCTTCAGAAAGAGGCCGACGTCTATTCCTTCGCCTACACCCAGAACGCATCCCTGGACGAAATTGTCAAACTGGGAGGACTGCTCGAAGCGGTCGGTACGCTGAAGAAGCTCGGCTACAGCGAGATTGTGCTGCTGGGCCACAGTGCCGGCGGACTCATCGCCCGGCAACTGATCGAGGACAACCCGGACTGTGCCGTGACGAAGGTGATCCAGGTTTGTACTCCCAACGCCGGCACGCCAACAGCCGAGACCCGGGTGCATGCCATCCAGCAAGCGTTCACCGACTCGCTGTCGCCGGCAGGGCGGGAAAAGACACTTAAGGCGCGCGCGGCCAAGCGGATTCCGGATCGGATCAACTTTGTCTGCGTGCTTGGCTACCTCGACGAGACTCCCGATACCGACAGCGTCGTCCCCTGCGCGGCGCAGTGGACAATCGACCTGTGGAAGCAGGGGGTGCCGGTCGAGCGCTTGCTGGCGAGCCATCATGCCTCGACCCGGGACCCCAAAGCGGCGGAAGTGCTGGCCCGGCTGGTGCGCGACAAGCAGCCGCGCTGGGATGCGGCGCGCGCCGAGAAGACGGCCAAGGAACTATTCAAGAAGTGAGTGTCAGCGATGGCCTTCAGCGATTTCACGTTGGAATCGGTCCAGAGCATCCTGGGAGTGACGACCCAGCAGGGGGAGTTGTTTCCCTCCCTTCAGGCAATGGAGGTCCCAGCCTGGTTGCGCGAAACGCTCGCTTTGCGGACTCCACTGGCCCTGATCAGCGAAAAAGCGCGCAGCGAGTTCATCGTTGTCCCAATTCTTCTGAGTTGCCGCGCCCTTCATGCGGATCGACTCGCCCTTTTTTCGGGTCAGCGCCTCGACGTTGATCCGGAGAAAGGACTGATTGGCGAGTGCGATTTCATTCTCTCTCTGGGACCTTCCGTTCCTCCGCTGCGCGCTCCCATCATCACGATTGTCGAGGCAAAGAAAAACGATATCGAAATGGGGCTGGCTCAGTGTATCGCCCAGATGATTGCAGCTCGTCAATTGAACGAGCAGGCAGGACTGAAAGGGTTGCGCTTGCACGGATGCGTGACGACCGGGGAAGTCTGGCAGTTCTTGCGGCTAGAAGGATCAACCGCCGTAATCGACGGTGAGCGGTTCTATCTCGGCAACGTCGGCTCGATCCTCGCTGCACTTCAGAGCATTGTCGCGGCCTCTTGCTGACAACCTCTGCTTGTCCCCAGCCGCCGGAGAGATTACAGTAGAACAATACCAGACAGGGGGACGTCATGCTCAGCATTCACGACCGAGGCTTGCCGCTGTGCGATGGCCTGACACGGCGCGAATGGCTGCGCGTCGGTGGACTGAGCGCCTGCGGCCTGTCGCTGCCGGCCCTGCTCGAAGCGCGCGAATCTCGTCCTGGCCGGAAGGCGAAGGCGTGCATCGTCCTTTTTCATCTCGGCGGCCCTCCACAGCACGAGACCTGGGACCCGAAGCCCGACGCTCCCAAGGAGATTCGCGGCGAACTCAAACCGATCTCCACGAGCGTTCCCGGCATCCAGGTCGGCGAGTTGATGCCGCGCACCGCGCGGCTTGCGGATCGGATTGCCATCCTCCGCGCCGTCTCGACGGATGACAACGCGCATTCGTCGAGCGGCTACTGGATGCTGACCGGTGTGCCGCATCAGCCCAAGAACACCGAGAACGCCAAGCCCGGCGCGCCCAACGACTGGCCCTGTCTGGGCGCCATGGTCAAACGGCTGAAGACGGGCGGAGCGCTGCCTGCTGCCCTGACGCTGCCGGAACATATCTGGAACACCGGCGGCGTTAGCTGGCCGGGACAGGACGGCGGCTTCCTCGGCCGCTCGGCCGACCCCTGGCTGCTCCACTGCCAGCCGCACGACGCCGCCTTCCAGGTGCCAGGGCTGAGCTTGCCCGCGGAATTGCCGCCCCTGCGATTTGAGGCGCGCCACGACTTGCGCGAGCGGCTCGACCGCCACCTCGAACAGATCGAGCGCAGCCCGGCCCTGACGCGGTTCGACATCCAGACACAGCAGGCGTTCGACCTGCTCCGCGCCGGACGGGCAAAACAGGCGTTCAACCTGCACGAGGAGCCGGAGAAGTTGCGCGAGCGCTATGGCAAGAATCGCTGGGGCCAGAGTGTGCTGCTGGCCCGGCGGTTGATCGAGTCGGGCGTGACCCTGGTCCAGGTCAACTGGACGCGAATGCCCGGCGACACCAACGACAGCCCCGCCTGGGACACGCACGGCAAGAACGCGAAACGGCTCAAGGACAACCTGATGCCGCCGATGGACCTGGCCTATTCCGCGCTGCTGGAAGACCTGGCGGCGCGCGGCATGCTCGACGATACCCTCGTCGTCTGGGGCGGTGAGTTTGGCCGGACGCCGAAGCACAACGGCGCCGGCGGCCGCGATCACTGGGGCCATGTTTTCAGCGTCGCTCTCGCAGGAGGCGGCGTTCGGGGCGGTGTCGTTCATGGAGCGTCGGATCGCATCGGCGGCCATCCGCGCGACGGCAAGGTCCAGCCGCAAGACCTGACGGCGACGATCTTCCACTGCCTGGGTTACTCTCCCCAAACGGAGATGCACGACAATCTCGGCCGGCCCATTCCGATCAGCCGGGGCGACGTCATTCGACAGGTTCTGTAACCCGTGGTGGCGGGGGGGGCCCCGCCGGGTGGTCTCAAACTACGCGCGGCCCCCGCACCACCGCCCCCGCACGCG
>JBBSDR010000400.1:0-6327 GCA_038240465.1 Gemmatales bacterium | reverse complement strand
GATCCGGCCCCGATAGCGAATGATTCGCTCCCGGTCGAGGACGAACACCTCCGGCGTCCGGACCGCCCCGACGGCGTCGGCGAGCTTGTTTTCAAGGTCTTTCAGAACGGGAAACTCGATCTTGTGAATGCGAGCGTGAGCGGCGATGGCGGTGAGGGCGTCCTGGCTGTTGGAGTTGACGCCGAGGAAGATGACGCCCTTGGTGGTATACTTCTCCGACAGGCTCGCCAGGCGTGGCGCGTACTGTTTCGCCAGCGGACATTCGACGCCGAGGAACGCGAGGACGACAATTTTCTTGTCCTGGTAATCGGCGAGGGAATGCTCCTTGCCGCGATAGTCCTTGAGCGTGAAGTTGTCGGCCTTCCGCCCAAGCGGCGATTTCTCGGCGGCGGTTGTCGCCCCGGCGGTCAGGATAGCAGCAAACAGAACGAGCATTCGCATGGCAGTAGTTCTCCATTGGTCCATCAAGTAATACCCCGAATCCCGGCACAAGTTACGAGAAAAGTCGCCGTGAGCCAGTTTCTCGGTCTCGGAAGTGGCTCGCTCGCTGGCCGGCTTTCCCAGCACCAAACGGTGTTCACGGCCTGGGGCGTAAAGGATAAGACGCGACGCTGTTGGGGCGAGGGGCGGGGTTTATCCCCGCCGTCTGGCCGTGAAGGCCGCCGGGATCAACCTGGCGGATCGCTGCATGGTCACGCCTCAGGAGGTGGGCTTACCGCCGTCCACCACTGACAGGCGGCAGGACGGCGGCTTCAACTCCATCGGACAGGCAGAGCGAATCGTCAGCGAAGTCATCGGCAACAGCAATGGCGGATCGGGAGAGCAGAGAGGCCAGCGCGGGATACTCCGCAGCCAGGATGCTGCGCAGATCGGCGACGGTGGCGCCATCCGGCAGTTTCAGTACTACCTCGGCCACTCCCGCCAGGTCCTTCGCGCGGGCAAACAGCTTGACACGGACATTCATTACAGCACTCGTTCGCCACTGACTTGTACTGATTCGGCCTGACGCGATCGCGGCTGACTCTCAAGGACCTCACGCCAGCGGAGCGGGAAGTCTTCCCAGGCGGTGCGATACGTCGCCTCCAGCGGAACAGATACATACTGTTCCGGGTCGAGAAATAGAGGCATGTCCGGCAGCGCATCGTTCACCGCCACGTTCTCGACGAAATAACTCTTCTCATCCCCGCCGACATACGAGGCGAGAGTTAGCGGTTTCTCCCGAGGCAACTCATAGTCCGGCTTCGCAATGAACTCCTCGAGCAGAGCGCGGTGAATCCCATTGGGGTCTCGCGGGCCAGGAGGATGCAGGTCGATCAGCAGCAGGTGATAGCCTCCGCGAAGCAGCGAGGCCATCTTCTGCACGAACGACCGAAATGGATACTCGCCCCCCTTGTTGCCGGGCGAAAGGACCTCCACGAGGGCCACGACGCGATCGTCGCTGATGTGACGGACGACAATCGTGCGTTGTTTGCGAGCATGAATGTCCTCGTCGATTCGGCCGCTGAGCCGAACACGAGGTGGAGCGACCGCGACTACCATCGGCGTCGAGCCGCTCATTGGAGGAACGGGAACCGACCGCTGCGAGACTGGCGCCCCATTCGCCTGTCCGGGAGAAGGAGACGTTCGCTGGAGGGTCAGTACGTCCATTTCCTTGCGTGCGGCGATCTGCTCGGCCATTGCATAGTAGTCGGCTGGCAGGATCCCCTTGTTCAGCACGCTGCCGATCGCACCAATCCAGCAGTGATGGAAATGATGAAAAATCCCCGCCTCGACGAGAGTCCAGTCGTGAACAGGCATGGAAGCAACCTCCTCCGCATCCCGGCGAGCAGGGCCAGTCATGGCCCCGCTCGCCGGGCTTCATGGCGTTTGAATCAGGCGCCGAATTGTTTCGACTCATCGACGAAGTGATTGCCGGACGGATAAATCAACTCCTTGATCATCTCGTCGAACTTGTCGCTCTTGCCGTCGCGCAGCAGAAACAGCGCCGAACGCGCCGGTCCCAGTTCAGCCGCGTGTTCCTGCGAATAACAGCCCAGCCCTCGACGGTCTCCCCCAAACTGGGCGAGGATCGGACGGACGATGACCTCGATGTGCTGCCTCACACGCGCGTACTGTCCTTCGATCCGGGCGACGTAGCTCTCCGCCAGCCGCCGCAGTTCCTCCGGCACCTTCTCCAGAAAACTCTGTCCTACCTTGCCATCCTTCATCGCCTCCCAGACCACAATCGGCGTCAGGTTCGACATGATCCGCGCCAGATCGAGATACCACTCCGTCTTCACCTTGACGCGGCGTCCGTCGGGAAAGCGAATGACAAAGCCCTCAACCTTCTCAAGTTCCTTCTGCTTTCGCTTCAGTTCTTCGAGCGGCATCAGCGGATGCAGCACGACGAGGGGCAAACCGATCTGTCGCGCCCAGTAGGACACCTCGTCGCGCGTGTACTCATCGCCGGTCAGACGGTTGAAGGCCGCAAGGATGACGAGTTTTCGCTCGTCGACATAGTAGAGGATGATGAGCTGCTCGGGCGTCAGGATCTCGAAACAGAGCGTCGCCTCCTCGGGCAGACAGCCCAGGTCGTACTTCTGAATCTCCTCGGTGGCCCAGAGCGAGCCGCTGGAGTGGAACGAGCCGCGCGTCGAAACCTTGAACTTGCCCTCGTGCCGATACAGTACGCCGAGCCAGCCGTCGAGCTTGTCCAGGATCTCGTAGGGACCGTCCCAGGCAAACAGTTCGCCCTGCGATTCGAGGTTCTCGCCGAGGTTGAAGAACTTCGGAAACGCCCAGGCGACGCACTCTCCCGACTCGACGTTGTAGATGTGGCCGCGCGAGTTGCGCGTGACGTCGTCCCAGGCGTTGGCGAAGGTGCAGGCGTCGGTGTAAGTGTAGACGGCCAGGGTGCCGTCGTCGGTCCGGTCGCTGCGGATCAGCCCCTGCGCGACGTATTCCTCGCGCTTGCGCACCTGCTCCGGTCCCGAAATGGGCGAACCGCCGTGAGCATACTCGTTGACGGCGTAGGCCCGCTCGGCCTTGAACTTGTGGACCTTGCCGTCGCGGCTGTCGAAGATGCGCAGTTCGCCGCCGAAGACGCAGCCGCCGTCGAGGCCGACGACGTGCGCCTCGTCCGGGCCGTCTTCGGGGATGTGGCCAAAAAAGACGCGCGGGCCGCTCCGGGGCCAGAGCGTGTACCAGATGACGCCGTTGATCTTGTCGAAATAGGTCTTGCCGCCGTGGAAGCGCATGTAGATGCAGTCGTCGCGGCGCTGCTCCTCCGGCGGCGACTCGGGATTGAACCCCGCATGGACGACGAATCCCGACGGCGTCTTACAGATGAGCGGCAGCGCTTCGAGGCGTGGCCCCAGTTCAGGAGGGAAACGATCCTCGAAGGCGGCGATGCTGTCCTCGAGTCCGCCGGACACCTGCACCTTGTTGCCCTTGAGATAGCGCATCAGCTTGTCCTCATGGTTGCCGAGGACCATGTGGAAGCAGGGCAAACCGAAACAGAATTCGATCGTCTCGCGGATCTTCGGCCCGCGATCGACGATGTCGCCGACCGAGATGAGGACGTCGCGCTCGGGCTGGTAGTCGAGTTGTTGCAGCAGTTGTCGCAACTCGTCGAGGCAACCGTGAACGTCGCCGACGATCAGATGCCGGCGGGCGCCAATCTCCGCGCACAGGTCGCGCACGGGAACGTAATCCGGCGGATTGCCGACAAGCTGCAACTCATCGGCCTCGCTTCGAGTCGGATACTGCAAGTTGCGGTAGTAGGTGCTGATGGCCTGTTCGGCCTTTTCGGGTTCGAGCGTCGGATGGCCCACGCGCTCCTGACAGCGGCGAATGCACTCGGCCCGGTCGAGGTTGAACCAAACGATGCGCGTGTGATAGCCTTGCTGCCTGGCGAGGGTGAGATAGCGTTTGCGCTGATACTTCAGGCCATTGGTGCGATCGACGACGAGTCGCGGTTCTTCTCGCGCGACGGCCTCCTCGAAGAGACGAAAGTGTTCGCGCTGTCCCTGATCGTCCTGCGAGATGCGAAAGAAGTCCGGCAGGTGCAGCTCGCACCAGGTCGTCTTGCCGGAACCTTGTGGCCCCATCAACAGCACGAAGATCTTGTCCATGTCAGAACTCAAAAGAAGTATTTGACCGCGCAAATCCTGGAGGGGCATCCCGCCGACAGCAGAGTTCAACCCCGTGGCCCCGTGGCTTGACAGAGCGCGTAGGGGCGATTTACACTTAACATTATCACTTCTGAAACGGTCGCGGAGAAGGTAACAGAGGCTTTCCCATCTCGCTCAGAAGTGTGGCCTCATGTACGACTATCCGGACTGGGGGAACTTCGTTCTGAGCCTTCCGCGAACGCGCCGGTCGGCGGTAGTTCGTGGAGACTATGACCGCATCCCTGCGTGAGTCGTTTCGGGGAGGACTGTGCCGAGCCATGCTACCAACCCTACTCGTGACCGGCTTCGGGCCGTTCGAGAACCATCTCGAGAACCCGTCCGGCGACATCGCGGAAGCCATCCAGGGTAAGGATATCGCCGGCATCGCTCTCGTCGGCCGGCGCATCACCGTGAGCTGGCGCGAAGCCTGGGACGCCATTCGCGCTGCCGTCGAAGAAGTGCAACCGCAAGCCCTGCTTTGCCTGGGTGTCGCGTCCGATCCATTCATCCGCCTCGAAGTGCTGGCCAAGAATGCCTCGCTTCCGTGCCTCGATGTACTCGACGAAAAACCGCAACTGGGGCCACTCCTGCGCATCGTCGAGGGGGCCCTGCCGGCTTACTGGACGACGCTGCCAGTCGAGTGGCTGCGCGAACGGCTGCACATGGAACAACCAGCCGTTGCCGCCGCCCTCTGGCCGGACGCCGGCTGGTACCTGTGCAATCACGTCTTCTTCCACGTCATGCACTTCCTCGAAGGCCGGGTGCCGTACCGCGGCTTCATCCACGTTCCGCGTTATCCGGGCGTCGAGGAGAAGGGCTGGCCGTCGCGGGCCGAGGTGCTGTACTCGGGGGTGTTCCTCGTCGAGGAGTTGGCACGCTGGCTTGCACTTGCCTGAACATGCTTCTTCCCCTGCGCGGGTCCTGCGGTTATGCTGCCTGTCATGACCTCAGGTTCGCAACGGAGATACCCTCATGCTCAGTCCGGTCCCCGATTGGCTCAAGACCAGAAACGCCGATCTGAAGGCGAGCAAGGACGGCCATAGCTGGACGATCTACTTCGCCGGCCAGCCGCAATACCTGCTCGAACCGCTGCCCGCGAAAGGTAAGTTTGCCTGCCGGATCATTCAGACCGTCAACGGCAAACGCCTCGACAAGGGGACCGTCTGGGACACGCGCGAGGCGGCCCTGCAAGGCGGACTCGGCGACCTGCGCGAAGCCCTGGGGTGGTAATGCGACTGCGAGTAAAAGGGCAAAGAGAAAGGGTCAAGCCCCGTTGCCGTTTCCGGGAATCACTCACGATGCTCGACGCGCTGCGCTTCTGCCGCGGGCCTGTCCAGCCGGGTCAGCAGCGCTTGCGTCTGGCGCAGTCCCGGTTCGAGTTGCAGGGCCTGGCGGAAGGCCGTTCGTGCTTCTGCCGTGCGCCCGGCCTGCGCCATCAGCATGCCGACGTTGCTGTATGCCTGGGCCGGCGCCAGCACCAGTCGGAATGCCTTCAGGCTCTCGTCGAATCGTCCCTGCTTGCCGAGAACAATTCCGAGATTGACGGCTGCGCGCTCGTGGTCCGGTTTCTCGCGCAACGCGCCGCGCAGCCAGTTCTCCGCCTCGGCCAGATCGCCGCGCTGATAGTGGAAGTAACCGACGTCGTTGAACAGGTCGGCATCGTGCGGCGATAGGCGCAGCGCCTCGTGATACTCCTTGCCGGCCTTCGTCGCGTCGCCCTGGCGGTCATAGAGGACGGCCAGACGACGGGCGAGGTGAGTGCGCGACGGCTCGAGTTGGCGGG
The DNA here is from genome assembly GCA_038240465.1 of Gemmatales bacterium. Taxonomy (GTDB): domain Bacteria; phylum Planctomycetota; class Planctomycetia; order Gemmatales; family Gemmataceae; genus JBBRIK01. The sequence goes on along the minus strand of JBBSDR010000400.1, from coordinate 393 downwards.
CGCGTTCGTATTCGGCAATCGCCTCGGCCTCACGAGCGTTCTGTTCCAGTTCACGGCCGGCCACCTCGCACAACTCGGCGGCCTTGTGCGGCGGCAACTCGTGAGGCCGGCCAGGTTCCGAGACGATCGAGGAGTCGCGCGACTGCATCGGTACGCAGCCCATCAGCGTACAGCAGCCGAACCAGAGAATGAGGCGTTTCACGGATTCTGTCCCCTGTCTCAGAAGCACGAACAGAATGGCGAGCCGGGAGCGTAAGCGACCGGAGTCATGGCGAGCCGGGAGCGTAAGAGATCGTCCAGCTTTGCGCGCATTGCAAAATAAGGAGTTACGGCGATAGTTCTGAGACGCACTTGAGCGGTGGGCAGTGGCCTGGACATAAGTCCAAAAGTTTC
>JBBSDR010000399.1:0-6334 GCA_038240465.1 Gemmatales bacterium | reverse complement strand
GACGAGTGCCTCGCGGCCAATCCCCCACGAGGGAGGATATAGCCGCAGCGCCTCCTTCACCACACACTCCGTGAAGGGCAATCTCGGGACGTCATCAGCAGTTGGCGCCCGGCCACCCAGCACGTCGCGCAGTTCCGCCGCGAGCCGAGCCTCCGCATCGGGGAACTGGGCCAGCAGATAGAAGCAATACGTCAGGGCGGCCGCTGTCGTCTTGTGGCCGGCGAAGGCGAGGGTCACCAGTTCGTCGCGCAGTTGCCGATCCGTCATCCGGTTGCCGTCTTCATCCTGGGTATGCAGCAATCGCGAGAGCAACTCGTCGCCTTCGGTTGGCCGTGACCGCCGCTTCTGAATCAGCCGACCAATCACGCCGTCGAGGGTGCGGACCGCCCGGCGGAAGCGCAGGTTGGAAGGAGTGGGAAGCCACGCCGGCAGGACCAGGCTGTTCATCGAGTCGCCATAGTAGTCCAGAACGCTGCCAAGGACCGGCCCCATGGCCTTTGCCTCGCCATCAATGTCCACATCGAAGAGCGTCTTGGTGATAATGGCCAGGGTGAGACGCGCCATGTCATCGCTGATGGTGCAGGTATGGCCGGAACTCCAGCTCTCGATCAGGCGTTGCGTGTAACGGACCATGACGTCCGCATAAGTCTGGACCTGCTTCATCTGGAAGGCCGGCGTGCAGAGTCGCCGCTGTTGACGCCAGACGTCTCCCTCGCTGGTGAGCAAGCCGCTGCCGAACAGCCGGGAGGTCGCGCGCAGGAGCTTCCACTTGATGAAATCGCGGTGATGCGAGCGCAGGACGTGTTCGATCTGCTCCGGGTGGTTGAACATGTAGAACGTCATGCCGGGAGCGCGCAGACGAACGGCGTCGCCGTAATCCCTGGCACAACGGCTGAGAAAGCCGAGAGGGTCGCGGGCGCACTGAAGAGCGTTGCCGATCAGGAAATGACCGCGTGGGCCAGGAGGTATCTTCGCATCTGTCATGGTCAGTCAATTCTATGGAAGTCCAATTAGACGCGTGAATAGCCTTGTGGCCCTGAAAACGCTCCGCTACCATGCGCGAGAAGGAGGCCGTCATGAGTATTGAGCTGACTGAAGAACTGCGGCGCGAGGTCGAGCGAGCAGGGGAAGATCCCGTGCGGTTGATTGACCCTGAAACGCGTGAAGAGTTCATCGTTCTCCGCGCCTCAGTATTCGATCACCTGTGCCGGACAGTGGAAATCGAGGCAATCGATCTCTCGTTCTACGAGTTCATCGAGAAACGGTCTCCTCGGTAACTCCACTGTGGAGAATGGCCGAGCGGGGCTAGTCATGGCCGGTGTACAGTTCCGCTCGCGGTACACATTGATGGTCGAAGCCGGAGCCACGACGATGCCCAGGACGGTGTTTGTCAGCGGCTGTTTTGATCTGCTGCACTGCGGCCATGTGGCCTTCCTCCGCGCAGCCGCTGCGCACGGCGACCTCCACGTCGCGATCGGCTCCGACACCACCGTACTGGGTCTGAAGGGCCGTACCCCTATCTACAGCGCGGGAGAGCGGCTCTATCTCATTCGCTCCCTGGCCTGCGTTGCGGACGCTTTCGTATCCCGTGGGAGTGGGCTGCTCGACTTCGCCGAGGAACTGGGCCAACGGAAGCCCGATCTGTTCGTCGTCAATGACGAGGGGGACACGCCCGCCAAGCGGCAGTTGTGCGCGGAGTTGGGAATCGAGTACCTGGTGCTGCGGCGTGAGCCTCCCGAGGACTTGCCGGCTCGATCGACGACGGGACTGCGTCAGGCGGAGTGGCTCCCCTACCGTGTGGACCTGGCCGGCGGCTGGCTGGATCAGCCTTTCCTCTCGACGCTGCACCCGGGCGCTGTGCTGACCATCTCGGTCGAGCCGGCAGTGGACTTCCCCGTGCGGATGGGGATGGCAACGAGTACCAGACAGCACGCTCGCGAGTTATGGGGGCCACGACTGCCGGCCGCAGATCCGGAACACCTGGCCCGCATCCTGTTCTGCTACGACAACCCGCCCGGGACGGTGGACGTGGCGGGATCGCAGGACGCTCTCGGCATCGTGTTACCCGGCCTGAACCGCCTGTACTACGACGGTGGCTACTGGCCGAGGGGGATTCAGAAGGTGACGGACGAGGCCACCCTCTGCTTTGTGGAGGACGCCTTGCACCTGGTCCCTCTGGCACCGCGTCCGGAGGGCTTCCACCCGCTCAAGGGAGCGAGGCCGACCTGTGAGGGCGCTCAGGCGCTGGCGGCGGCGGCCGATGGCTGCTGGGAGGCGATCCGGGCGCACAACCTTGAGGAGTTTGGAGCGTGGTGTCGCCGCTCCTTCGAGGCACAGTTGGCCATGTTCCCCGCCATGTTGACGCTCGCCGTGACCGAGTCCATCAGGCGGCATGAGGCGAAAGCTCTCGGCTGGAAAGTGTCGGGAGCGGGCGGTGGGGGATACGTCATCCTGGTCGCGAGGAACCCTATCCCGGGCGCTCTGCAAGTCCGGATTCGGCGCGGCGAATCGTGAACGCTCTCTCATCCGGGTAGCGAACAGACCTCTGATTCGGGCCGCTGTTTGGGAACAACCCCATGAAAGTGTCCGTGATCATCCCGAGCCGTCTGCAGCACCGCGGGAATGGCGTTTCGGGTGATCTCTGGTTGGATCGGGCGCTCCAGGCTGTTGACGCTCAAACGTTGCGGCAGTGGCTTGAGTGGGAGGTCGTCGTCGGTCTCGATCCCGGCGTAAGCCTTCCGGAACGCCTTGCGGCGGTGCGAGCAGTCAACGGCCGGGTCGCATCTCAGGCCTGCGCTGTCAACGCGGCGGTCGCCGCCTCGAATGGCGACGTGCTGGCTTTCCTGGAGGACGACGATTCCTGGCGGCCGCGGCGGCTGGAATATGGCCTTGCTCTCCTCGAACGTTACGATGTCGTCACGAGCAATCAAACTGTTGTGGCGGAAGACGGGGCGTTCGTCAGCATCTTCGATTTCCCGACGCCGAGCGGCTGGCTCCTCCGTCGCGAACTGTGGGACCGGCTGGGGCCCCTGGACGAGACCTTCCGATTCCACGTTGATACCGAGTACCTGGGCCGGATGATCGCTCGGCGAGTGCGGCGGATCCATCTTGTGGAGGCCAATGCACCCGCGCGGACCGACCTGGGCTACGTTGGCCAGTATTCCGCTGTGGGCCGGACTGCGGAACCAGACCCGCTGGTCGTGCGGACTGTCAACCTGGGCGGCAGCATGGCGCAGATTGCCTCACGCGACGAGGCCCGGCAGCAATCGCATCTCGAACACCATCGAATGATGGGAAAGTACGGCCTGATCCCGTGGTAGCGACCCCTCGTTCGATAGGGCTGCTCTGCTGGATTGATGAGCCGGGAGCGACCGGAGTGCGGCGAAGGCTCCAGGCGTAACCTCTTCTTCGTTTTGGTGCGCCCGGGGTTATCGACCCGAGCGTCCCGGCAGCGAGCGCAGGTAGGCGTAAACGGCGCGAGCGTCCTCGGCGGTCATGCTGAAGGATGGCATGGGCGGGTTCGCCTCGTGAGAGCCGCGCGTCAGCAGCTTGACCATCTTCTCCTCTTTCCACTTCCCCGCCTTGCCGCTGGCCGTGAGATCGGGGGTCCGCTCCGCCCACTCGTCCGACTTGATGACGGGCCTGATCCAGATTGGCGCCCCCTGCAGGAGCCGGGCCTGGTCAAGTTGCCCCTTGTCGTCGCGTGGGGTGTGGCACACGGTACACTTGGCGACATGACGGACCAGGTACTCGCCGCGCTCGACCACTCCGGCGGGGGCGGGCCGATCCACAGGCTTTTTGCCTCCCCGATCCGGCTCCCTGCTCCACGCGAGCCAGCCCGCGGAGAGCAATCCGGCAAGAAGAATGGCTGTCAAACCGTGCTGCCTCATCTGCGTCCCCTGTTCTCTGAGTCCCTCGGGAGGGAGTTTCTGATAGAGGTCATTGTATCATGACCTCAGGAACTGGGGATATCGGCCGCATTGCGGTCTCCTTGCGAGCGGATCGCCAGCGTTGAAGAGTTAACCGGTGAGTCGAGCAGAAAAGGACAAGCCATGAACCGTACCGTTGCCCTCACCTCTGCATTTGCGATCCTTGCTCTCCTGTCCTTCGTCTCCCTTGCTTGCGCGGAGACCGTCTTTGTCCCCATTGATGGTTCTGACCCCCGTTTCAAGGCGGAGCAGTTCGGCTATCGGGTGACAGTCCTTGATATCGATGGCAAGTCTCGGTTCCGCCTCGAACTGAACGAGGCGGCGACAACGAGTTTTCAATCCGCGGTGTTATCGCTTGTCAGCAGCGAAAAGGAAGTCCTCCGCGGCAACCTCGGGATTGTTCGCGACAAGGCGAAAGGCTTCCTGAGCTTTGAATTCGACCGCACCACGATCGAGGACGGCAAGCTCATCATCCACAGTCAGCCGATCAAGGGCGGTCCCGCCGTCAAGAACTTCGGCGGGTTCACGCTCGGTCTGGACGAGTTGCGGTTCCAGGCGAAGGCGGCGCGGGCCGGAGGACTCGACCGTTATGGCGTTCCCGTACCTGCCGGGGCCGCCGTGCGACTGGGCGTCAGCGCCCTCGGAGAGCCGGCGCAGGGCTGTCGCGGAGTGAGCTATTCGCGGGACGGCAAATGGTTTGCTACCGTGGATCATCGGGGAAACCCTCGACTGTGGAATTTGGCAAACGGAAGGCTGGTGAGGAAATGGAACGATCCGGACGTCGGGATAGAAGGCACCGATCGGCGCCTGTTCGGCAAATGGTCAACCAAACTGATTGCCTTTTCCCCCGATGGCAACCAGATTCTGGCCGGGGCGGAACAGGGGCCGTTCCGTGTCTGGGATACAGTCGGAGACAGGCGCCTGGAGATGGAGGAGAGTGAGTACCCGCACTTTTCTCAGGCAGTGGCCGCCGATTTTAAGACTCTGGCTGGATTGACCGTCGAAGATCAAGTTCACGTCTGGAAAGTCGGCACGGGAAAGAAAATCGCGAAATGGAATGTTCCAGGCAAGCCCGAGGTCCTCGCCCTGGCCCCGGATGGCAAGACTCTGGCCACGGGAGACGAGATCGGACTCATTCGACTCTGGAATACCGAAAAGGCCGTCGAGATTACCAGCCTGAAAGACGGGCATCAGATGCGGGTGTCAGCGCTCGCTTTCTCCCCGGACGGTAAAACCCTCGCCTCCGGCGATAAGGAAATGCGTATTGTCCTGTGGGACCTGAGCGGCAAGACCAGACCGCGCTCGTGGCGCATGGAACCGCCCGAAAAGTTCGATACCCATGGCGTGGGAGTTTTGCAGTTCACGCCGGATGGCAACACGCTGGGTTCGACCGGTTATATCCGCCATTGCGTGCTTGATCTCTGGGACGTTCGCACCCTGAAACATTTGCAACAAATCCGGGATTATAGCTCTCCTCTGCTGGTCGCGTTCTCGCCGGACAGCAAGACCGTGGCGACGCCTGGCTCCGGGCATATCCATTTCTGGGATATCGCCACGGGCCGAATGATCCCCGGCAGAGGCCATCTGCATTGCGCCGATTGGTTGGCTTTTTCCGCTGACAACAGGACCGTGGCCTCCGTGGCAGGCAGCGTCGAAACGATCTTGTGGGACGCCGGCAGCGGCAAGGAATTGCGCTCGCTGGAACCGTCTACATATCCGCGCTGCCTTTCCGGCGATGGCCGGATCGTTGCCGATTGGAACGATGCGGGAGAATCGCGCATCGTTGAAGTCGCCACGGGGAAGACGCTCTTCACGTTGAAGACGGATCGCCGGGCGCAAATCCTGTCGGACGACGGCAAGCTGCTGGCGGCGCCAACTGAATCGGGAGTTGCCCTGTGGGATTTGACTCTTGGCCGCGAGAAATTACGCCTGCCGACGACGGTCGCTCAATTTCATCATCGGGCCTTTTCTCCGGATGCCCGTCTGTTTGCCACTCACACGGAGATTGGCCTCTCCGGCGAGCCGCCACCCCGGGTGACGATGACCTTGTGGGATGTCCGCAGCGGCGACAAACTCCGCGAGTTTCCAGTGCGACGTCTCCACAGCCTGCTGTTTTCCCCAGACGGAGATGTGCTGCTCACCTTGGGTTACGCTAAGGAACTGAGCCTGTACGAAACGGCCAGCGGACAGGAGCGGTTGCGGCGAACCGGGATGTATTGCCGGGATGCGGCCTATTCTCCCGACGGCCGCCTTCTGGCGCTGAGCGTGGACAAGGGACTTGTCCTCTGGGACGTGTTTACCTGGCAGGAATTGCACCATTTCAAGGACCATCCGGGAAGCGTACATGGCCTGGCCTTTTCCCACAACGGCAAACGCCTGGCCGCCGGTTGCGACGACAGTTCCAT
>JBBSDR010000398.1:0-6342 GCA_038240465.1 Gemmatales bacterium | reverse complement strand
TGGCCGCCGCTCCCCTTACGGGGAGCGCGGTCAAGGCACAGTTCTGGAGTTTCAAGAGCGTGTTACCGCCCAGGTTGGCCGTTCCTAAGGAACAGAGTCTTGATGCTCACGCATCAATCAAGTTGTTATCGGGGGCTTATTCTTGCCCCCGCATGGTCCTGTCGCTTGCCTCAACGATTTCCAGCATGTTGTCCGGCACCGTGCCAGACCCTCATGAACAATGTACGCAGAAAGAAAGTCCACGCCAAACCGCGAGGACAGCGTGACCCGGGTATCGACGGCACCGACGGATTTATCGCAATCTCACGTGGGGTTCGAACTGTGAAGAACCTGGCCGAACTTCAAGCTGAATGTGCCACCCTTGGAATCAAGGTGGAGACCAAGGGACGTGCAAGCAAGGAGCCGTACATCGCCGCTCTTCGCGATCACCATTGGCGGAAGGAGCATCCGGACGAACTGCTGCCAGCCCAGGTCATGCCAATGTTGCTTGGCTCTTGGGAGGATCTTGACGAGGACGAAGCCCGCCAGATGGAGGAAGACTACCATGCCTGGATCGTCCAGCCGAAACTCGATGGTTGCCGAGCGTTGCTCCACATCGAAGACGGCCGTGTGAAGATTACCAGTCGGACGGTCTCCGAGGTCACCTATCGGCTCTCCGAGTTCCAGGGCAACCTCCCTCACTTGACGGCGGGGATGACCACGTTGACGGGCACCATCCTGGATGGCGAGTTGGTCTGTCCGGCTCACTGTCTCGACACTGGCAGCACGATCGCCGAGACCACGTTGCAGGCAACGATGGCAATCCTGGCCACATCCCCGGACAACGCTCGCCGCATCCAGGACGGTCAGGACGCCCACGTTCAGTTCCACGTGTTCGACGTTCTCCGTTCCCGCGGTCAGGACGTGACGCCGCTGCCACTGATGGAGCGTCTGGACATTCTGGAGCAAGCCCTGCGGCAATCGTTGAACCCGTTTATCGACGCGGTGCCGAGCTTCGTGGTGAACAAGCCCGACATTCACCGCCGCATCCTCGCTGCTGGGGGCGAGGGTACGGCGTGGAAGCGAGCCGATGCTCCCTACGAACCGGGCCGGCGTGTCGAACACTGGATCAAGCGAAAGGCCACCGTTGAGATCGAGGCAGTCATCACCGGATTCAAACAAGGCAACGATGGACATGCCCATGTGGTCGGGGCCGTCGAGTTTGGCGTTCGGGACCGTGGTGGCTCCGTCGTGGCCGTTGCCTGGGTGAGCAGCTGGAGCGACCAAGAACGGCAGGAAATGACGCATCTGGATCCCAGCGGAAACGTCGTGCTGAACCCATCCTACCTCGGCAGGAGGGCCTTGATCGAGGGACAGGACCGCTCGGCAAAGGTTAATCGGATCAGACATGCGAGGATTCGTCACTGGATCGATTGAAGTCGGAACGAACTGAATGGTGTCCCCTACGCCGCCAGGGACGTAAAATGACGGAATGAAACCGGATGAACTGCAAGCCTTCGAGGCGTTCTGGGATTTCGTCCGACGGGCCGAGTTGGACCTTCGTGAGAACTCCCATCGTGGACCTCCTCCTCCGGACGTTGCATCCGATCCCTGGGACCAGGACTTCGCCGACGCGTACAAAGCGATCCGACGGTATCTGGCCAAGTTTCGCCGAAGAAGGACATTCTTCCCCCCGCCGGGAGTTCGTCTCCGACCAACACCGTACGAAGCCGAGACCGCCCACGAGGCGTTGATGTTCTTCTTGAACAAGCCGGACGAGCTGTACGGCTCGACAAAGTCCCTGGACTCGAAAGAGTACCTTGACATAAAGGCCGAAGCCACCGAAGAACGCCGACTTCGTCAGTCAATCAAAGAAGCGGTGGCCAAGAACCGAGTTCGGGCTGCCGTCATCAAGAAGCACACGCAGTCGGATCTACTGATGTTCATTTCGTTCTTGTCCTTGCACCACTTTCCTGCCGCTGGGGAGCCGGTCGCCGATCCTTTGACTCAGCAGGAGATCGGAAAGGCCTTGAAATGGGCACAAGCGAGGGTAAGCCGGTGCTTTCGAAGATGGTTCAAGTCAAATCGGGCCATGTCCGTCTATCGAAGGCACTGCCGAATCGGGGAGATCACGAGAGGCTTCTTGAAGAAGTATCAAGATGGACGCCTCGATATCGAGGCCTACTTGGCCCCTGATGACGATGACAAGGAGGACAACGAAGAGGATTGACTCAACCACGTGGACCAAGTGAATATTCAGTTCTGAAGTGCCTCGTGAATACCTTCGGTGACTTTCTCCTATTACGTAAGTCACTATTCGCTATCAGATTACGTTCACATCTTCCTGCTCTAGCGGCGTTCCTATTGTGTATTGGCCCCCCTTGTGACGGAGCGAGTGCTCCGTGTTCACCAAAACAGGGGCCGTCATCATGGATCGCAATACCTCCCGAACATCTTCTGGACCAGCGGGGCTCGAATCAAGAGGAGTGATTCGTCCCGACGAACTATACACCCTCAACGAGATCAAGCATCGGCTCGGCATCACCAACTCTACACTCCGAGCGGCAAGGCGGGGCGGGTTGCGAGTGTACTACAAGCACAAGCACGCCTACGTCTACGGCCGGGATTGGATTGAGTACGTGATCCTTTCACAAGAACAGCGGGACTGCTAACTGAGGGATCGATGCAGAACCGTGGACCGAAAATCTGGCTAACGAAGGGTGGAAAAAGCCCCTTCTGGATCATCCGCTACGAAGATCCAGAGACAGGTCGTGTCCTGCAAAAGTCCACGGGAACGGTCAAGAAAAAGGACGCCGAGCGGCTACTGGGTGAGTTCCGTTCGGACGTGCTGAACGGTCGTTACGCCGGACCCGCCAATTCCCCATGGGCCATCTTCCGAGACAAGTATGAGGCAGACGTCCTCTCCGGCCTGGCCGACAAAACGCTCAAAAAGGCGGACACCGTTCTTGACGCGGTCGAACGGATTCTCAACCCGAAAAAGCTGGGAGACCTGACAGCCAGCCGCATCAGCACGTTCATTTCTGAACTCCGAGAAGGGGGAAGGTCAGAGAGCACGATCGCCAGCTACCTCGCCCATCTCCGTGCATCGTTGAGTTGGGCGGTCAGCGTGAAGCTCCTGTCCACCGTTCCGAAGATCAAGAAGCCGAAGCGGGCGAAGCTGCTCAAGAAGCCGAAGGGCCGTGCACCGACCGAGGAAGAGTTCCAGAAGATCATGGCGGCGGTAGCGGAAGTCGTCGGCTCAAAAAGGGCAGCATCCTGGCAACACCTCGTCGAGGGCCTGTGGTGGTCCGGACTGCGGCTCGGAGAGGCCCTGGAACTCTGGTGGGACAGGGACGACAAGCTCTGCATCGACCTGACCCAGGTGCGACCATTGCTGCGTATCCCCGCCGAGCTGGAAAAAGGTCATCAGGACCGGCTGCTTCCCATCGCCCCCGAGTTCGCCGAATTCCTCCTCAGGACCCCGCCCGAGAATCGGACTGGCCGCGTCTTCAAGCCCGAAGCAGAGAGGCAGCGAAAGGAAGAACTGACGATCATCCGGGTCATCAAGGTCATGGCCATCATCGGCGAGAAGTCGGGCGTGGTGGTTCACGTCGAACCCAAAACATGCAGGAAGAAGTACGCGTCTGCCCACGACTTCCGTCGGGCCTTCGGGGACCGCTGGGCCCTTCGGGTCATGCCGCCCGTACTGATGCAGCTCATGCGGCACGAAAGCATTGAGACGACTATGCGGTATTACGTGGGACGGAGCGTCCAGGCGACGGCTGATGTTGTTTGGGCGGCTTACGAGAGGACAAAGGAGCAGTCGCGGAAGGAAAGTTCGCCGGAACGTGACACTTTACGTGACACCAACGGAAAAGCGTCCCCCGGCCCAGAAGGACCGAGGGACGCAAATTGAGGCCGGTCAGGCAGATACGCCTGGAACGGCCAAGAGGCCCCTCCCGGATTCGAACCGGGGATGGCGGATTTGCAATCCACTGCCTTACCGCTTGGCTAAGGGGCCAGCCATCTCACGCTATCCTAGCGAGCCTCCCCTTTTCGGTCAATCGCTCCCGAAACGAAAAAACCCTCGCCATCGCGAGGGTTTGCACAAGTGAAGAGAGCGGGATACGGGAGTCGAACCCGTTAGCGAATCTCTTTCCGTGCCATGCGCCGGAAGTGGGTGCGGTCGCGGTGACAGTTCGCACACACGACCTCGCACTTGGCGATCTCCGCGAGGATCAGACGGATCGACTTCTTCTGCCGGACCAACTGCGAGACCCGCATCACCTTCTTGCCGCTCGTATGGTCAAAGTCCATCTTCCAGGGAGCGTATTGGATGCCACAGTCCGCGCACGGACGCGCCTTCTCCTTTTCCACCAACTCGATGAGCCGCCGCTCCCGTTCTCTATTCCGGAGGTAGTATTGCCTTTTGTTGGCTTGGTAGTGTCGTTGCCGGTACTCTCGTCGGCAGGGACGGCAATAGGCGTCGTAACTGATTCGATCCGCGTGCCTGACTTTACAGTTGAACTGATCCAGGGGTTTGTTCTCGCCACAGAGCGATCATCCTCGCGTTTCCATGCGTGTTCCCCTAGCGAAGTTGGGCAGGAAAGCGGGATATGGGAGTCGAACCCATCTAGCTAGCTTGGGAAGCTAGTGCCCAACCGATAGGCCAATCCCGCATTTCTTTCAGAATAATACTCAGCCCCGCACGCCAACGCAAGAGGTTGCTTCAGAAAAATGCGCCCTCAGAACAACCGCTTCTTCCGGCACGCATCCATGTACGCGGATTCCAGATCCAGCGGCAGCACGACGTCTCCGCCCAGCGAGAGCGGCATGACCGGTAAAGCATGACCCAGGGCCAGCGGCACTGTCCAGGCTTCGATCAGGTTCCTCTTGTCACGCCGCACCGGGCGATACGCCATCGCGTAAAGCGGCGACTCGCCGGCCACCTCGAACGCCCCGCCCACCTCCATCAGACGCATCATCTCGTTGTGCAGGTTCGCACGCCGGCTCGTCACGATGTCCACCATCACCAGCGAGACGCCCTGATGCAGATAACTGGCGCATTTCGTGCAAAACGCCCGTCGCTCCTCGGCTCGATCCTTGTTGCCCGGACTGACCAGTTCAATCGCCGCCACCAATCGAGGGCCGCCCTCAATGTTGAAGACTCTCACTTCAAACGTGTCCGGAAACGTCGCCGGGATCTCCAGGGATGGCACTCCGTTGCCAGTTATCTCCCTTTCAACGTGGCGGTCCAGTGGCGCCTCATCGATTTCCACGCTCGGGCCGATATGCACCATCGCCTCCGCCATGAAATGAGCAGGAAGCACCTGCTCGGTCAGCATATCAGCGAGCTTCACAGCCCAACTGGCGTGAAACGACTCCCAGTGCCGGCGCGGATGAAGCGGCGCCTGGAAGTGATCGAGTAACGGCATCGTTCTCCCTCACGCCAGCACGTCCTTGATGACAAGGCCATGCACGTCGGTCAGACGCCGCTGGATGCCGTTGTGGTAGAACGTCAGCTTCTCGTGATCCAGCCCGAGCAGATGCAGCACCGTCGCATGGAAATCGTGGACCGTGTGGACGTCCGTGACGGCCTTGTAGCCCAACTCGTCGGTCGCGCCGTGAGTGTGGCCCTTCTTGACACCGGCGCCCGCCAGCCAGCAGGTGAAGCCCAGGCTGTTGTGATCGCGGCCAATCGTACTCTTCTGGAACGACGGCATCCGGCCGAACTCCGTCGTCCAGATGACCAGCGTGTCGTCGAGCAAACCTCGCGACTTCATGTCTCGCAGCAGCCCCGCCAGCGGCTTGTCGAGGATCGCTCCATGACGGACATAATCCGTCTGGATGGTCTTGTGACTGTCCCAGTTCAGCACGCCCTCGCCCATCTGGAACGCGCCGTTGAACAGCGTCACGAAACGCACGCCGCGTTCGAGCAGACGACGCGCGAGCAGACAGTTGCCGGCGAAACTCGCCATCAGCGGGTTCTTGTCGTCCAGGCCATACAGGGCGCGCGTCGCCGGCGACTCGCGCGACACATCGCTCACCTCCGGCGCGCTCAACTGCATCCGGGCGGCCAACTCGTAGGAGGCGATGCGCGCCGTCAGTTCCGTATCCTCTGGATGCATTCTGAGATGCTCGTCGTTCAGCAAGCTCAGCAGATCGCGCGTGGCCGAGTCCGTCGCGCTGCTGATGGACGAGGGACGCGCCAGATTGGCGATCGGCGAGTCGGCGCTGAAGGCGGTCCCCTGAAACGCGGCGGGCAGAAAGCCATTGGTCCAGTTGGACGGTCCCTGCTGCGGCACTCCGCGCGGGTCGGGGATGGCCACATACGCGGGCAGGTTCTGGTTCTCGCTGCCCAGG
>JBBSDR010000397.1:0-6349 GCA_038240465.1 Gemmatales bacterium | reverse complement strand
TGTCGCGTGCAGGTCGTTGACATGGACCGGATCTTCGACGACGTTCCAGCCGATTTCGTCGGTCTTGCCGAGGATCGTGCCGGCCTTGACGCCGCCGCCGGCCATCCAGATCGTGAAGGCGAACGGATGATGATCGCGGCCCGTGACACTGGCGAACCCGGGCCGGTTCTCGCCCAGCGGCGTTCGTCCGAACTCCGACAGCCACAGCACCAGTGTCGAGTCGAGCAAGCCGCGCCGTTTCAGGTCTTTGATGAGGGCCGCGGCGGGCTGGTCGGCCATTTTGCTGTTGTAAGCCAGCTCGCTGTCGAGGTTCGAGTGATGGTCCCAGGAGGCGTGGTAGAGATTGACGAAACGGACGCCGCGCTCGACCAGCCGGCGCGCCAGCAGGCAATTCAGCGCGAATTGATGGAACGTCCCCTTGCCGCCGCCGCGTCCACTCTGCGCCGGCTCCGGCCGGCCGATGCCATACAGGTCGAGCGTCTGCTTCGTCTCGCCCTTGAGGTCGATCAACTCCGGTGCGGCGGCCTGCATGCGAAAGGCCAGTTCATATGCGGCGACCCGACTGTTGATCTCGGGATCGTTAATCTCGGCGTGTCGATGCGCATTGAGGTCGCGAATCGCCTCGATTGTCTTTGCCTGCATGGCATCGCTGAGTCCGCCGGGATTGGCGAGGTTCAGTACTGGTTCGCCCTGGTTGCGAAACAGCACTCCCGAATAACTCGTCGGCAGGAAGCCGCTCTGAAAGCTGGTCGCGCCGCCGCTGGTGCCGCGTCCCGCCGTCAGGACGACGTATCCCGGCAAGTTCTTCGACTCGCTGCCGAGGCCATAGGTCAGCCACGATCCCATGCTCGGTCGGCCAAAAGCCGCCACGCCGGTATTCATGAGCAACTGGCCGGGATGATGATTGAAGGCGTCGGTGTGCATCGACCGCACCCAGGCGATGTCGTCGGCGCACGTCGCGAGGTGCGGCAGGAAATCGGACAGTTCCATGCCGCATTCGCCGTGTTTGGTAAACTTGCGCGGGCAACCCATCAGGCGAGCGGCGTCCTTCTGGATGAAGGCGAAGCGGACGTTCTTCGTCATCGACTCGGGCAGTTTTTGGCCGTCGAGTTGATTCAGCTTCGGCTTGGGGTCCCAGAGATCGAGCTGGCTGGGAGCGCCTTCGAGGTAGAAGCAGATGCACGCTTTCGCCTTTGGGGCGAAGTGAGCCAGACGTGGAGCCAGCGGGGCCTCGCCGGCAAGCAGTCCGTCTTGCTGGAGCAGCGAGGCGAGAGCAAGTGTGCCGATTCCGCTCGCGGAGGTGGCGAGGAAGTTGCGGCGGGATTGCAGAGCGGATTCGATGTACGGGTGCATGATGATTCCTGGATCATTTCCTTCTCTTGGGCGGCCAGGGTATACGTTGGATTGTCTCCTGATCTGGCCGCCAAACGGATAAAGCGGATGAAGAAGCGCCAATGACTGTCCCCATCCGTTTCGCTTGCGTGTTGAACTCTGGATGGCGGAGTACTCGACGAACGAATTCGGCAACCTCTTTGGGGCGAACATTCAACCACACGAGACAGTACCGTGTGTGTCGCAGTTCTTTGCGATGGAAATCCTCATCGCGCGTGAAGAACGTTGGCCGCCGCAAGCGCCGCAGCAAGGGGATGATGTCTTCATCGCTCAACCCTTTCTGCCCAACTTCGCTGCCGATTTGTCGAATAACAACGCCATGACGGCGCAATCTTGCTCGTTGTCCTTCTGGGATGTTCTCGTCAAGAACGTTCATGCGGAAGCCGCTTCCTTGCTCGCATACTCGTCCAGATGATCGAAAAGGGCGCGCCCTGCCAGGAGGACGGTTTCGGCGATTGCTTCGCGAGAAATGCTTCCGTGCCACTCCTTGATGATCGTGTCCCAGTCCATGCCCTCGGCCAGCATGTCCAGAACGTCCTTGACGAAGATTCGCGTCCCCACGAACGTCAGCTTTCCATGACAAATCTTCGGGTCCGCCACGATGTATTTCCCGTACAGTTTTCGCTTCATGTCTCGCCTCTTATTCTCGTGTCACCACTTCATCGAGGTTCAAGAGCGTCCGCGCCAGGGCCATCCACGCAGCCGCCTCCACGACTGTCTCGCCCGCCGGCTGATACGCCCCCACCAGCTTCTTTGCCGCTGGGGGATTCGCCCGACACAGTTCCAGCAGTTCATCGTGAAGTTTCACCAGGCGATTGACTTCCACCTCGTGAGGCAACCTGCCCAGGACGAGGCGAAATGCGTGTAGCACTCGCTCTTCCACGCTCGCCTTCGGTTTCTCCTCGACGATCCGCTTGCCCAGGGCCTGGGCGCACTCGACGAAGACGGCGTCGTTTAGCAGTGTCAGAGCTTGCAAGGGCGTGTTCGACTTCTCGCGGCGAACGCAACTCAGGTTGCCGTCGGGAGCGTCGAATGTCAGCAGCATCGGGTAGGGACTGGTGCGCTGGAACCATGTGTAGAGTCCGCGACGATAGCGATCCGTCCCACTGCTCTCGATCCAGCGCACACTGCCGGCGTAAGACAGTTCCGAGACACCGGATGGCTGCGGCGGATGCACGCTCGGTCCGCCGACAACGCGCGTCAACAAGCCGCTCGACGCCAGCGCGGCATCGCGCACCAACTCCGCTTCCAATCGCAATCGGCTCTGGCGTGCGAGCAGAACGTTGAGCGGATCGCGTTGCGCCAACTCCGGCCGCACCTTCGAGGACTGTCGATAGGTTGCCGACGTGACGATCAGGCGGTGCATCGCTTTCATGCTCCAGCCCTGGCGGACGACTTCGGACGCGAGCCAGTCGAGCAACTCCGGATGCGACGGCTTCGCACCCTGCGTGCCGAAATCCTCGAGCGTCGAGACGAGACCGCGGCCAAAGTACTTCTGCCACATCCAGTTCACCAGCACACGGCCCGCGAGCGGATTGTTGTCGCGAACGATCCACTGCGCCAGATGGAGCCGCGAGGTCCCCACCATCGATGGCAGCACAGCCGGCACTCCCGGCTGAACCTCGACGCCCTTGCGGAGGAAGTCGCCGCGAATCATGATGTGGGTCTGGCGCGGCTTGCCGAGGGCGAGCGTCTGGGCCAGGGACGGCTGCGGCGCGGCCCTGTCGTGGGCCGCCAGTTTCTCCTGCAGCGACGCCAGTTTCTTCTTGATCTCCTTCGCGCTGAGTTTTGGATCGAGCTTCTTCTTTTCCTCCTCGACAGCCGCCGCCAGTGGCTTTCTCAGCGCGTCGTGTTCCGCCTTCTTGCGGCTATATTCCGCCTGTTCCGCTGGATTCAGCACAGGCAGATCCACCTCGGCGTCGCTGTTGAAGAAGGCGAGGAACTGATAGTACTCGCGCTGGGCGAATGGATCGTACTTGTGATCGTGACACTGGGCGCAGCCGAGGGTGCTGCCGAGGAACACCTTGGCTGTCGTGTTGACGCGATCCACGAGTGCCTCGACGCGGAACTGCTCCCGATCGACTCCACCTTCGCGATTGGTCAGCGTGTTGCGATGAAACCCGGTCGCGATCTTCTGCTCTCTCGTCGCGTTCGGCAGCAGGTCGCCGGCCAGTTGCTCGATGACGAAGCGGTCATAAGGCAGATTGCGGTTGAACGCCTCAATGACCCAGTCGCGCCAGCGCCAGGCGAAGGGCCGGCCGCTGTCCTTCTCGTAGCCGTCGCTGTCGGCGTAGCGGCCGGCGTCGAGCCAGAGCCGGCCCCAGCGCTCGCCGTAATGCGGCGAGGCCAGCAGGCGTTCCACGACCTTCTCGTAGGCGTCCGGGCTGCGATCGTTCAAGAAGGCATCCACCTCGGCAGACCCCGGCGGCAGACCGATCAGATCGAGGCTGAGCCGGCGAATGAGCGTCGTCCGATCCGCTTCCGGCGACAACGCGATCTGATGTTTCGCGAGGCTGGCGAAGATGAAGGAGTCGATCGGATTTCGGATTTCGGATTTCGGATTTCGGATTTCGGGCAGTGGGGGCCGGCGAACCGGCTGGAACGCCCAGTGATCGGACTTCTTCCCCTCCATGACAATGGGAGCGTCAGCCGGCCATTTCACGCCCTGGTCGATCCAGGCGCGAAGGTGGCCAATCTCCTCCGCGGACAGGGGCGGTTTGCCCTTCGGAGGCATTTTGACGTCGGCGTCGAGTCCGGCGACGATGAGGAACAAGCGGCTCCGAGCGGCCTGTCCCGGGTGAAGGACGGCACCACTGTCGCCGCCCTTGAGCGCCTCGGCCCGGCTGTCGAGACGCAGGCCCGAGCGCTTCTTTTCCGGCCCGTGGCATTCGATGCAGGCTTTCGTCAGGATGGGTTTGATGTCGCGCTGGAACTCGATAACGCGATTGGTCGCGGCAGGCAATTTGTCCGCCTCGGCGCACGCCAGCGGAGCCACGACAAGGAGCAGACAGAGTGCGGCAGGGTGGCGCATGGTGGGTCCCAGCGGATGCCGCCAGCGGTCATTCGCCGCTTTCGGCAGTGTCGGTGTGTTGGCTGGCGAACCAGCGTTCGGTCTGCATACCGGCGGCGCATCCGAGCAGAGTCGCGGCCAGGACGATCAGCAGCCAGATGGTGCTGCTCCAGCCCTCCTCGCGGCGGATGCGCGGACGCGGCTGGCTATCGAAGTGCCGCACGGCCGTTACAACTCTTCCGACCTGCCGGCGCGCCTCGGCGTTCTCGGGATCGATGTCGAGGACTTGCAAGTAGGCGAAGACGGCATCCGCCAGCCGGCCGGCCCGTGTCAGCGCCTGAGCCTGGGCCAGACCCACGGCCAGGTCCTCGACGTAGCCGACGATCAAGGACAGATCGGCCTGGCAGGTTGGACACCTGGCCTCCAGCCCATTCAGCTTCTTCTTGCACAGGGGACAGGAGAGCATGTTCGCATTCCGCGCGGGGCTGGTTCGCGTCATCATTACAGCAAGTACGCATAGTTCAGCAGTCGATCGTTCAGGGCCGCGCTGGTATCTTCCATCTGCTTCTTGTCGCCTGAACCCATCGCCTGGCGCACTTGCCGGCACAGGTCCTCCAGTTCGCGGCGGTCATCCGCGTTCTCGACGCGCGGAATGACGTCGTTCTCCGTCTTCTTGAGGACCTCCAGGGCATCGCGGTATTCCGGCGTGCTCTCGAAGTCGCTCGTCCGCTGCACCAGTTCCTCGTTGATCTTCTTCATCTTGATCAACTGATTGACGTCGAGCTGGTCCTCGCCTGTCTGCTGAATCGAGAAACGCTTCTTCTGTTGGGCGTACATGTCGTGGATGATCACGGTCAGAATGCCGTCGTCGCCGTACTCGAAGGCCACTTCCAGGCCGGCGTCCTTCTGCGGCCGCGGCGGCTTGAACTCCCAGGGGATCTCCGCCATCTTGACGTTTTCGCCGCTGTCCGGGTTGTCGTAGATATCGCCCTCGTAGACGCAAATCTGCACGCGATCGGCCGGGTCCGCGACCGGATAGTACGTCTTGGAGTACGAGCAGGGAATGTCGCTGCCGCGCTTGATGATCGGATCGAGATAGACGCGATTGGTCCGCTGATCGATCGGGTTGGCGCAGAGCGAATGCTCGAGCTTGACGCTGTACGCCTTGTCGTCGAGTCCCGGCGCGCCCTGGAGAATGGCCGCCACGATGGCCGCCCCTTGCGCCACGCAGGTCATCGGATCGACGCGGTCGAACGATTCCGGCTCGCGGCCGCCGAGTTTGTCGGACACGAACTTGCGGATGAACGGGATCTTGCTCGTGCCGCCAACGAGCAGGATGCGGTCGATGTCGCGCGGCCGCAGGCCGCGCAGTTTCATCGCCTCGTCGATGGCCGTGCCGGACTTGAGGATCAACGGCATGATGATCTTCTCGAACTCCGCCCGGTCGATCGGTTCCTCAAGACTCAGATGCCGTTCGGGGACCAGTTCGGCCTTGCGAGCCGTGGCCCGGGTCTCCTTCGACAATTCGATCTTGGCTCGTTCGCAGGCCAGCATGAACTGCTGCTTGTAGGGCGAGCGCAGGATATCAAAGCCGGTCTTCTGCTCGAAGCGCTTGGCCAGCACCTCGGCAACGGCCGCATCGACGTCATCGCCGCCGAGTTTGCCGATGCCCTTGGAGGAAATCTCCTCGAAGATGCCGTGATGGATGCGCAGCACGGTTACGTCGAGCGTGCCGCCGCCGAAGTCATACACGAGGACCGTCTGATCGGTCTGGGCGTTGAGACCGTAGCAGATGGCGGCCGCGGTCGGCTCGTTGATGAGCGTCAGCACCTGGATGCCGGACGCGCCGGCGCAGAGCTTGGTGGCATGGCGAGCGAGGCCCTTCGAGTTGGCCGGGATGGTGACGACGCCCTTGGTGAAGCCTTCGCCGAGTTGCTGTTCGGCGTC
>JBBSDR010000396.1:0-6350 GCA_038240465.1 Gemmatales bacterium | reverse complement strand
GGCAGGAAGTCGAGGTTGACGGCATAACTCGGCGACCACGCCCGCGGATAGGCACGTCCGAAGTAAGCCGGAGCGAACAGGATGCCTCGGCCCTCCAGCGGATAGTCCCAGCAGCCGGCGGCGTAGAGATAACCGGCCGGTGTGACGAGATAGTGAGCCGGATTCCAGACCCAGTTGGGCCGACAACGCAGCCAGTAGCCTGCCCGCCAGACGTAACGTGTGTCGCGATAGACCCACAGGCCCGGGACGTAGGTGCAGTCATCCGCAGGCGCTGCCACGGCGGGTCCTTCCTCCACCGATGCGGGAGGCGGCGGCAGATATTGCAGGCTGTCCGAGGCTTCCGGCGTCCACAAGCCGCCGCTCCACTGGAAGCCCTTGTCCGTCTCGCGCCACGAGCCAGGAACCCATTTGCGCGCCGGCGGCGGATGACGCCACAGACCGCTGACCCAGAGGAATTCACCGCGTTCGTCGTCCCACTGCCAGTAGCCGGGGACCCACTGGACATCGTCGCCTTCCGGCCTCTGGGCAGGCGGCTGCTCCTCGATCGGCTCCGGCGGCGGCTTGGGCGCGACCGGGCCGGGCTGCGGCTCTTCCAGGGGCTGGGCAAACGCTTCATGGACAGGGCCACGGCCCAGGATTTCTCCCGCCTCGGGAGCCACCTCAACGGCTGTTACCGGCTTGTCCCCCGTCAGCAGGACTGCCGCCAGAAGGCCGCCAGCCAGGCTGATGCTGATGCGAAGGTACATGGTTGCATCCTCTTCGATTCGTTCCGGAAGGGCCTCTCCAACGCGGAAGCCCTCTCGATGAGTGAACGCACTTCTCATTCCAAATTGCGCAGTTCACTCTACTTCCAGGCTTCGCTTCTGATCGTTCGTACAGATACCGGGGCGTTGACACGCCTGCGCGCCTGACACTGCATCTTACCCGAACGGCATTCAACATGGTCTTGTTTTCCTCGCTTATTCGTGGGAAAGACGGAGTTCCTGCTGTCGTTTCGTGCGCTTCGCGATGGATCGCGAAACGACAGGCAAGCAGAGCGAGAAACGAATGGACTGCCTACCGATTCCTTCTTCGGAGCGTCTCAAGCAAGCCTCTTGTCTGCCGCTGCTGGCGGTCCTGGCCCTTGCTGCCCTTCTCTTCTTTGGCCGGCTGGGCGAGCGCGCCTTGTGGTCGGAGGAAGTGCGCTGGGCGGAAATCCCTCGGGAGATGCAACTCGCGGACGATTACCTCTGGCCGACCATCAACGGCAAGACCTACTACGACAAGCCACTGGGCTCGTACTGGCTGGTGGTCGTCGCATCCTGGATGCGGGGCGGCGTCGATGAGACGGCGGCCCGTCTGCCGTGTGCGTTCAGCGGCCTGCTCGGGGTCGCTCTCATCATGCTCGTGGCCCGCCGGCTGTTCGATCAGCGGACGGCAGTCCTGGCCGGGACCATCCTGGCCACCAGTTTCTCCTTTGTCTTCTTCTCGCGCACCGCCTCCAGCGACGTCGAGAACGTGACCGGCGTTCTGGCAGCGCTCTGGCTCTTTCTCCGCAACGAGAGCCATCCCGCCGGCTGGTGGGTCGTGCCGCTGTGGCTCATCATGGCCCTGACGTCGCTGACCAAGGGACTGCTCGGCTTCGTTCTGCCGATCCTCGTCATTGGGCTGTATTGCTCTCTTGCCGGCGCTTCCACTTCGCCGCGTTCTCCGCAGACCTGGTTCGGCCTGCTCGTGTCGAGAAACCGCTGGCTGTTCAACCGAAAATCACTGCTGGCTATTCCGGTCGCGGTACTGGTCTATCTGCTGCCGTTCTTGCTCTCTCATGGCCTGACGCACTCGGCGGAAGGGCTACAAATGGTCTTCCGCGAGAACATTCGCCGCTTTTATGACCCGGTCAATCATCGCGGACCGGTCTGGCTCTATGCCGGTTTCATCTTCCTGCTGATGGCGCCCTGGTCGCTGCTTCTGCCAGCCGCCCTGGTACGGGCGCATCAGCGCTGGCGCGCGCTGGACAGAGAGAGCCGAGGCGAGCGGTTCGCCCTGGTCTATTTCTGGGGACTGTTCGTGTTCTTCACTCTGTCGTCGTCGCGGCGCGGTTATTATCTGCTGCCGATCCTGCCGGCAGGATCGCTGCTGCTCGCCCGGCTGCTCGCCGACAGGAGCCAGGCGCTCGGCAGAATCGTCTTCTCGCTGTTGAGCAGTGGCTATCTTCTGATCGGACTCGTGTCGCTGCTGAGTGTTGCGGCCCTGCTGCCCGTGTCGAGCATCCTGCCGGCTCCGTGGGACGCTCTGCCGGCTCTGCCCTGTCGCGGGATGATTCTCGTGTTATGGATTCTCTGCGCCGTGGGGGTCTGCCTCACCATGAGGCGCTTCGACGCCGGACGGATGGCCCTATCGTTGAGCCTGATTGCCGGGTCGTTCGTGGGGTATCTGTTCCTGTTCGCGCTACCTGGCCTGGAAGGCTATCGCACGCGGAAGCAATTCGCGAACGAGGTTTTGCACCGGCTCGGCTCGCATCCCGAAAAACTGGCCCTGTATCACGATCGTGAGATCGTCTTCTATCTCGGGCTGGCCGCGCCGGTGCCGGAGTATCAATCGGCGTCGTCTCTGGCACGCGCCGTCCAGGAACGAAAGGTGAACTGGCTCATCGTTCGCCGTCAGGACCTCGATGCTTGCCGCTTGCGGCTTGGCGGGCAGCCCGTCCGCGAACGAAGTTTCGCCTGGGAATCGGCGGAGCAGCGGCAGCACAAATTGCTATTACTCGCCGTCCATGCCAATGAAATCTGGCCTTGACAGGATCAGGCGCGACGCTATTCTCCCCACCCTTCGACCACGGACTCATCGCGTTCACCCGCGGCAGGGCGGGCACACTCACTCGACGGTCAACCGTCGCGGCCTGGGGGATGGTAGGCCGGTTGGGGTGTCCTGCCTCTGGGTCACGGAGGAGGGGGTAGAACTCATGCGCAGCAGACAAAGTTTGGGGTGGACCGCACTGATCGTGTTGCCGCTGTTGCTGCTCCCGTCAAGGGGATCGGCCCAGGCAGACGCTACGGGCTATGCATTACCCGACACATCCGTGCCGACGCCCCTGGGCGGCACCCGGCCGGATGGTCTCTTCTTCGGCGGCGACTTCGCGCTGTACACGCAGAATATCCCGCTGGGAAGCACGGTAGTCGCGCGGCGCGGCTTCAAGGACATTGAAGGCACCATCACCGGACAGCCGGGACTCTTCGTCGGCTCGGGAAAAGACGCCCTCAATACCCGGCAGGTGACCGGGCCACCGTCGCAAGACCCCGGCTTCCGGATCTTCGGCGGCTACCGATTCTTCGATGGCAGCTCGATCGAGGCGAGTTGGCTGCACCTGGCCACGAATCGCTATACGGCTCTCGCGACGCCGATTCCGAAGGACCTGAACGTCGGCAGCAACCTTCAGGAGAGCTTCCTGACGTCGCCGGTGTCCAACTTCCCGCTCGACTTTTCCGGCCCGGCCAATGACATCAACGGCGTGGCGGCCTTCGGTATCTGGAACGGCGCCGACCTGATGACCGAATCGTACACGCAGCGGACCGAGATTTACGAACTCATCTACCGTCTGCCCGCGTTCTACGAAAACGAGAACTACCGGACGGCAGCCTTCATCGGGCCGCGCCTGGTCTGGTTGTGGGAGAACTACAACTGGAAAACCTTCGACTTCGATGCGAACGGCGCCAGCGCGGACGTGTGGAACGCCTTCTATACCAATGTTGTCTCCAACCGGATGTACGGCATCAAGATGGGCTGTTCCAACGACTGGTACATCGGCAACGGACTCGCGGTGAGCTTCGAGCCGTTCTTCACGCCGATGATCGACTTCGTCAAGGAGTACGCGAAGTACGAACGCGGCGACCGGCACATGGGACCGGAACGGAAACGGGCGCGAACGGACTACACGCTGGTCCCCAACGTGGGCGCGTCGTTGAACGTCAACTGGTTCCCCTATGAAGGTATCCAGGTGAAGGCGGGTTACAACCTCGATGTGTTCATCAACGCCAAGACGTCGGAACACCCGATCGATTTCGACTACTCAGCGGTCACCCCGGCCTACGACCGGACAGTCCGGATCCTGCGCGGCCTGGAATTCGGGCTGGCGTTCAAGTTCTGAGCAGCCGCATCAAATCCGAGAGAGGAAGTAACATCTTGCCGCTTGCGGCTTGGCGGACCGTCCGCCAAGCCGCAAGCGGCAAGGCAATCGTTAACTGGGGCCTCGCCTCGCCTGGAACGGGTCTCGTCAATCATCCTCTGGCATCTCTTCTCACTCCCCGTAGAATCCCTATTCTGTAAGACAATTCGGAAGGCTACAGGGTTGGTCCCCGGACGCGGTTCAGGGACGTGCAAAGGAGATCGTATGGCAGAGGACAAGGTCGAGCCGCGCGAGGTCAGTCTGAACCAGCGGCTGCCGTGGATCGCCATTTTTCAGGGCTTTCGCATCGCCCTGGACTTCAACAAGTTGGTGCTGGCGGCGGCCGGCATCGTCGTGATGGCATTCGGCTGGTGGCTGCTTGCCGCCGTCTTCAACTACAATGAACCCGAGGTCGATAACCCTCGATATGCCGCCCGGGTGGTCAATCTCGAGTCGGCCAAGCAGCCCGCGGCCATGTGGGCGGAGTTTCGCAGCGACTATCAGAAATGGGCCTTGATGTACGAGGCGGCGGGCAATCCCGCCGACGAGCAGACCTTCACCCCGGGCGATTTCGCCAGCGATCGCGCCGAGTATCGATTGCTCAAGCGCCTGGAGAAGGGTATTCCCTCCGGCGAAGAGCTGAACAAACTGAAGGAGGATGAGAAAGGGGACATCATCGCGGCGAGTCGGGACCCGGCATTCATGGCCAAACTGAGCCGGCTGAAGGAATTGAGGCCGGCCGGGCGGATGCGCGACTGGCCCTGGAGCGAGGACCGCGGCACCAACCCCTACCTGCTGGCGACCGGACAGGTGGGCGGCTGGCAGAAGGGCGGTTTCTTCGACTGGCTGCTGCACGTTCAGACGCCGGTGCTGCTCGAACCGCTGGTCAAGATGATCCGGCCCGTCGTCTATTTCTTCCATCCCAACGCCGGCCCGCTGAACTGCTTCTATTTCCTCCTGGTCCTGTTCTGGACCGTTGTCACCTGGGCAATCTTCGGCGGAGCCATCACCCGCATCGCCGCCGTCCAGGTCGCGCGCAAGGAGAAGATCACCCTCGGCGAAGCCGTGCGCTTCACGGTGCGCCGCTGGGTCTCGTTCGTGACCGCGCCGCTCTTCCCACTTTTGTTCGTCGGCTTCCTGCTGGTGTTCATGGTAATCTTCGGCTTCATCGCGATGATTCCGATCGTCGGCGATGTGTTCGGCGGCTTGCTCTGGTGGGTGATGCTGATCTTCGGCGTGCTGATGGCGGTCGGCCTGGTCGGCCTGATCGGCTGGCCGCTGATGTCGGCGACAATCTCCACCGAGGGGACCGATAGCTGGGAGGCCGTCAGCCGGTCGTACAGTTATGTCTTCCAGGCGCCGTGGTACTATCTCTGGTGCAGCGTGGTGACGCTGGCCTATGGCGCCATCGTCGTGTTCTTCGTCGGCTTCGTCGGGTCGTTCGCGGTCTACCTGAGCAAGTGGGGTGTCAGCCAGACGCCCTGGATCAAGAGCGCCAACCGCGACCCGTCTTACCTGTTCGTCTACGCTCCGAAGTCGTTCGGCTGGCGCGATCTGATGCTCAAGGATGCGTCGGTCGATGGCACGCCGATCGTCAGCCCGCAGACGGGAAAGGTCGATCCGAAGGCCTACGAGCGCTACCTCGGCAAAACCGAGCCCGGACTGAAGCCGAGCGACGATAGCCTGACGTGGTACAACAAGTTCGGCGCGGTCCTCGTGGCCATCTGGATCTACTTCTTTTTCTTACTCATCCTCGGCTTCGGCTACAGCTTCTTCTGGAGCGCCAGTACCATCGTTTATCTCTTGATGAGAAAACGTGTGGACGATGCGGAGATGGACGAGGTCTACCTCGAGGAGGACGACGCGGAATCGTACCAGGGACCGCTGACAGCTCCGGCTGCCCCGCCTTCCCCGGCCCCGCCTCCCGGCCCCGCAGCGGTCCGCGTCGAGGCACCGACGCTGCGTCAGCCGACCCCAGCGCCGGCCCCGCTGCCAATGGCAACCCCGCCGCCGATTGTGCCGCTTCCGCCTCCTCCCGCGCCACCGCCGCCGCCACCTGCTCCGATTGTGCAGGCGCCGCCTCCGCCGCGTGTGACGGCCCTGGAACCACCGAAGCCGCCGGAACCGCCGGAACCGCCGGAACATCACTCGGAGCCGCACGATCGTTCGGAACCGCACGAACCGCCAATGAATCCTTGATTGGTTTTCG